>NZ_JARAYQ010000044.1:0-40477 GCF_033794505.1 Streptomyces sp. MB09-01
ACCCCCGGCCGAGCGGCACAGCCACCCCGCGCCCGAGCCACCCGAACCGGCGAAGCCCGCCGCCCCGGCCCGCGCACGGCCCGGCCAAGCGGCGCAGCCAACCCGCACCCCCGCCGGCGAGGCCTACCGCAGGTGGGAGGTGTCGTTCAGGAGGCGGACCGAGGCGTTGCCGTCCGCGTAGTAGGCGACGGCCGAGAGGGAGGCCGCCGAGAGTTCCATGCGGAACAGCGCTTCGGGCGGGGCGCCCAGGGCGAGGCGGACCAGGATCTTGACCGGGGTCACGTGGGTGACCAGCAGGACCGTGCGGCCCGCGTGCGCGGCCAGCAGCCGGTCCCGGGTGGCCGAGATCCGGCGGGTGGCGGCCGCAAAGCTCTCGCCGCCGCCCGTGGGGGCCGCCCTCGGGGAGTCCAGCCAGGCCTGGAGGTCGTCCGGGAAGCGTTCCTGCACCTCGGCGAAGGTCAGGCCCTCCCAGGCGCCGAAGTCCACCTCGCGCAGGCCCGCCTCGACCGTCACGGTCAGGCCGAGGCGGTCGGCGACCGTCCGGGCCGTCTCGCGGCAGCGGCGCAGCGGGGAACTGATGACCGTCTGGACGGTGCCGCGGGCGGCCAGTGCCTCGGCCACGGCGTCGGCCTGGCGGTGGCCGGCCGGGGACAGTTCGGGGTCGCTGCCCCCGCTGCCGGAGAAGCGCTTCTGCGGGGTGAGGGCGGTCTCCCCGTGCCGGAGCAGTACGAAGGTGGCGGGCGCACCCATGTCCGGGCCCCAGCCCTGGCCTCCGGCGGGCGCGGTGGCCGTGGCGTTCCCGGCGCCGTGGACAGGGGTGCGGGCCGGCCCGGCGTCGGCCGTGGGGGCCCGGCCGGGCGCGAGCGCCACGGCTTCCCCGAACAGGGCGTCGGCGCCGCCCGCTCCGGCACCGCCCGCTCCGGCGTCGCCTGCGCGCGGGGCCGCGGCGTAGGCCGTACCGGCTCCGGCCGTACCGGCCCCGGCGCTCGCGCCGGAGGCGGATGCCAGAGCCGCGCGGACCGCCGCCGCTCCCTTCGCCGCATCCCCCGGCGGGCCCGCCGGAGGGGCCGCCAGGGCCCGGGCCGCCGAGGCGTCCAGGGCGGCCGTGGAGTCGGACGGCTCCCACTGCTTGCCGCGCTTGCCCGCGTCCATCGCCTCGTTGGCGAGCCGGTCCGCGTGCTTGTTCATCTCGCGCGGGATCCACTCGTACGTGACCTGCGCGCGGGGCAGGATCTTCGCCGCCTCCGCCGCCAGGGGCTTCATGTCCGGGTGCTTGATCTTCCAGCGGCCCGACATCTGCTCGACGACGAGCTTGGAGTCCATCCGGACCAGGACCTGCGCGTCCGACGCGAGCTCGCGGGCCGCCTTGAGCCCGGCGATCAGGCCCTTGTACTCGGCCACGTTGTTCGTCGCGACGCCGATGTACTCCGCGCGCTCGGCGAGCGTCTCGCCCGTCGCCGGGTCGAGGACGACCGCGCCGTAGCCGGCGGGCCCCGGGTTGCCCCGGGACCCGCCGTCCGCCTCCACGACGAACCCGGCAGGCCTCGGCATCAGATGCCCGAGTCCGCCGTACGGACCAGGATGCGGCCGCAGTTCTCGTGACGTACGACCTGGTCGCGGGCGGCGGCCTTGATCTCGTTCACCTCGGCCATGTCCAGCTCCAGCCGGCAGCCCTCACAGCGGCGCTGGTAGAGGCGCGCGGCGCCGACCCCGCCCTGCTTGACGCGGATCTTCTCGTACAGGGCCATCAGGTCGGCCGGCATGGACGTGACGATGACCTCGCGGTCCTTGGTGATCTTCGCGGCCTCGGCGTCGATCTCCGCGGTGGCCGCGTCCCGGCGCTCGGTGACGTCCGCCACCTTGGCCTCGAGGGCGGAGACGCGCTCGGTGAGCCCGGTGACACGCTCCTGCGCGGCCTCCAGACGCTCCATGACCTCCAGAACCACGTCCTCCAGGTCGCCCTGGCGCTTGGCGAGGGAGACGACCTCGCTCTGCAGGTTCGCCAGGTCCCGGGCCGAGATGCCCACGCCGGAGTCCAGCCGCTGCTGGTCGCGGACCGCGCGCTGGCGCACCTGGTCGACGTCCTGCTCCGCCTTGGTCTGCTCGCGTGCGGTGTCGCTGGCCTGGGTCTGGGCGGCGACGAGCAGGTCGCGCTGCTGCGTCAGGTCCTTGGTGAGCGAGTCGAGCTCGGCGTGCTCGGGCAGCGACTTGCGCTTGTGGGCGAGCTGAGACAGCCGGACGTCCAGCGCCTGGACGTCGAGAAGTCGGATCTGGTCGGCGGGCTCGGCGTTCAGTTGGGGGCTCCAGGGATAGAAGGGTGTGTGACGGACGGCGCGTGCGCCGTCCAGGGGTCGGTGACCGTGCGCGAGACATGGGTGCGCAGACCCCAGCCCTTGCGCTCGGAGATCGCGTCGAGCTGCGCGGCGGCCTGCTCGCACCAGGGCCACTCGGTGGCCCAGTGGGCGGCGTCGACGAGGGCGAGCGGGCTCTGCTCGCGGGCCTCGGACACCGGGTGGTGGCGCAGGTCGGCGGTCAGGAAGGCGTCCACGCCCGCGGCCCTGACCTGCTCGAAGAGGCTGTCGCCGGAGCCGCCGCTGACGGCGACGGTACGGATGAGGGCGTCCGGGTCGCCCGCGAAGCGGATGCCCTGCGCGGTCTGCGGCAGCCAGGCGGCGGCGCGGGCAGCGAACTCCCGCAGGGTCTCGGGGTGGTCCAGTTCGCAGATCCGGCCGAGGCCGCGGCGGCCCTCGGGGTCGGTCGGGTCGGGCACCAGGGGGCCGGTGATCCGCAGGTCGAGGGCGCCGGCGAGGGCGTCGGAGACGCCGGGGTCGGCGGTGTCGGCGTTGGTGTGGGCGACGTGCAGCGCGATGTCGTTCTTGATCAGCGTGTGCACGACGCGGCCCTTGAAGGTGCCGGCCTCGACGGTGGTGGTGCCCCGCAGATAGAGGGGATGGTGGGTGACGATCAGGTCGGCGCCCAGCTTCAGCGCCTCGTCGGCGATCTCCTGGACGGGGTCCACGGCGAACAGGACCCGGCTGACCTCGGCTTCGGGGTCGCCGCAGACGGTTCCGACGGCATCCCACTGCTCGGCCCGCGAGGGGGGCCAGAGAGCGTCCAGCGCGGCGATGACTTCAGAGAGACGGGGCACGGGCCAAGGCTACCGTCCCCGTCACCACGACCCGCCCGTACCACTGACCAGGAAGCCGCGCAGGTCGTCGAGGACCTGGGACGTGGTGGGGATGCCCGCGTCACCCTCGGAGCGGCGGCGGTTCCGCGGCGGCGGAGGGACGGGTCAGAACTCCCGGGGTGGGGGCAGGGTCGACCGAGCACCCGGTCAGCCCTGCCTCACTTCACCCCATCCCAAACGCCCCGATATCGCACAGCACAAACGCCTCCTCCACCACAAACGAATCGCTCCCCGGACACCCGTATGTGTGAAGCCCGGTTGGTCGTGTTGTTCAGCAGGAACCCCGAAAACTAGCTTCCACCCCGGAGGTGACGCACGGATGACTGTCTGTGCCATCGAGATGACGACCCTGGTCCCGTTCACCATCGCCGCGGACGGGTCGTACGCCGCCCGGCTCGCCGGGGAGGGTGAGGCGCGCTTCGTGGAGCGCTGGACCCTGGCCGGCCCCGAGCCGTATGCGGTCCCGCTGCCGCTCGCGCAGCCCGAGGAGGCCGACAGCGAGGTGCTGCCGCTGGCCGACGGGCGGGTGCTGATCCACCGGCGGGTCGCGGAGCGGCACGCGTTCGCGCTGCTGTACCCGACGGGCGCCGCGGCCGGGCCGCGCACCGGGGAACTGCAGCTGGGCGCGGTGGACGCGGAGGAGGGCGTACGGGTGGGCCTGCTCCCGCCGTCCCCGGACGGATCCGGCGCCTTCGCGCTGGCCGCGGCGGACGGGGTGACCACGGTCTGGCAGGTGGCCGGGGGCTCCTTCGGGCCGCAGGCGGTCGCCCGGATCCCGGGCCGGTGTTCGGGTGGCGTGTGGCTGGACCGGGCGGGCCGGCTGCTGGCCCTGGACCGCGAGCTGGAGGGCACGACCAAGTCCGTCGCCGTGGACCTGGGGTGCGGCGGGGTGTCCCCGCTGCTGCAGATCGCCGAGGACAGTGACGACCGGCTGCTGCTGGCGGACCCGGACAGCGGGCTGCTGCTGATCCGGTCCGATGCCCCGGGCGAACCGCGCCTGGGCTGGGGGGTGCTGGGCAGTTCGCGGCCGGTCCGGTTCCCGGAGTGCCTGCGGCTCGGCGGCGCGCTGCCGTTCGCCGCACAGCCGGGTCAGGCGCTGATGCCGGAGACCTGCGGGGTGGCGCTGCGGCTGCCCGAGGGCGACATCGGCCTGTGGCGCCCGGCCGACCGGCACGTGGTCCGACTGAGCGCCCCGCCCGGGTGGCTCGGCGGTACGGGCCTGTGGAGCCCGCAGGGCCGCCTGCACCTCCCGTACGCGACCCCGGAAGTGCCCTGCGGCGTCGTCGGCTTGTCCCTGCCGGCCTCCGCTCCCCCACCGGTCCACCTTGACCCGTCCCCACGGCAGGCCCCGCGCCCGGTCCCGCTGCAGCAGGCCCCGCTGCACTGACGGGGCGCCGGTCTCCGGGGCCCCTCTGCCGTCTCGGCCGCAGGCGGATCCGCGTACTGCGTACGCCCGCGGCGATCGACGTTCGCCTGTGGAAGAACGCGGCCGCCTTCCGCAGCGTCACCGCCCCGGGCCTTCCGTGACGTGGACATGCCGAGGATGCCGCAAGAGAACTGTCTTGAAATCGCGCCTGGACCCTCCCGCCCGCCTACAGCACGGCCTCCCCGAGACCGGACGCCCCCTGCGCACCCCGGCGAGGCAGGGGCGAGCAGGAATCGGTCCATTTCCACCCGCAAGGGCAGCTGGAATCGACTCGCTGACCGTCTCCGCGCGCGAGAGCCGCAACCCACCGACCCTGGCCGAAAACCACACCTTGCGTGAAGCCCGACTCGCATTCCGGCCCCTGAATTCGACGCCAAGCCCCGAACCGGACACTCCTGACTACGTAGGCAAACCTGCTCAATGAGTCATCGCGATTGTGAACTTTCAACTGTGAATGGCATTGACGCTGATCTTGCAGCGGGATACGGTCCTCGAACAGAGAACCGGGGAGCCGCCCCGATAATACCTCTGAACCCACGAAAGGGGGCGAAGATGAATCCGCAGGAAGAGACCAGCATCAAGTCGATGGATGCCATCCTCGAGGCACTCAACGCGGCCCACGAGGCGCCGGTGGAAATCGCGCGCAGCATGGCTTGGTCCAGCGAGTAATACGGTGACGAACCCGGAGCCGGCCACGGGACTGAAGCGATTCGAGGTTTCGTTCCGGGCTCCTGCATGCCGTGCGTTGGCCGACTGGAAAATCCAGTCGGCCAACGCCGACATCGTGGAGACGCTGTTTGAGAATCGGCCGCAGGTGACCCAGTACTTCATACCTCGCGACAGTGAGTCACCCGAGGTCATTGCGGTGCAAGACCGTGTCGATGCGCACGACTATGTGGCCTCGATGTCCGTGAAGCGGTCTGTCGAGATTGCGGACACTCTGCACCTTGCGAGGGTACCGCTGCTTCGAAGCGAGGTCGTCCACCGAATACGCCTGGACCTGCCCGTGCTGAGTCGGCAGTCTTTGAAGGCGCCTCTTGCGCTCGGTGGCGACTATCGCATCGGGCCGTGGTTGTCCCAGACGCGCAGTAAGTGGGAACTGGCCAGTCCGTTCGACGACGCAAAGGTGTTCGTGTCTGTCGACACTCAAACGTGGCATCACGAAGACGGAGATGTCGAAAGCCTTTTCCCCACCGTGGGCTTGGAGGCGAACCTGGTGCCACCGGTGGTCAACGGGCGAGTCGTGGTGGTAGCGGAGTTCTTGATTGAGACTCTTGATGAACTCGGACTCCTCGACCACGTTCCTGCGGTGGGGCTGAGCAAGCTTGAGGAGATACGGTGACGATCCTGCCACTACTTGGCGTTCAGACTGACGCCGGCCTCCAAGGCAGCCGAAAAGAACCTCAATACCGGCGGCTCGTCCTCGCCAGCTACCTGGCGGACCAGTACCAACTGGGTCCGTTCGGTTCCGCTGTTCTTGCCAATTCAGTGGAGACCCGGTTCAACGGGCCTGAGGACGCTGAGGACACCGACTGCACCCAGGACAGCAATGCCGTCCAAACGCGGGTAGTGGCCATGGAATTTGGCACCTCGGCCGCGGAAGCTGCCGAAAGGATCATCCGGGAGGAGCCGGACCTGCTCGGCCTCAGCCTCTACGTGTGGAATTACGTTCCCACCATGGCGCTGATCGAAGAACTGCACGCACAGGGGCCTGATTTTCCGATCATCATCGGTGGCCCGCACGTGAGCCGGGACGACCACCAACTGCAGCGTCTGGTGCAGGAGGGCAAGATTGCGACGTGCGTGAGCGGCGAAGGCGAGGCAGCGCTCGCACAACTGATGACACTGCGTCCCCAGGAACTTCCGGAGTTCCTTGAGGGGCAGCCCGCCGGATTCACCTCTCGGCGCAGCCCCTACATCACGCAAGAGGTGATGAGGACCGAACTCCGGAGAACCCGGACAGCCATCGTGGAAGGGGCGCGCGGCTGCCCGTTCTCTTGCACTTTCTGTGATCAGGGATGGCGCAAGGCCCGCCTGGCCTCTTTCGATGAACTGACAGACGAGCTGAGGCGGCTGTACGAGTTGGGGGCCAGACATTTCATCTTCCTGGATCCCACATTCAACTTCGACCGCGCGCGCATGCATCACCTCCTGGACTTCCTGCGTGATGAACTGCCGGGATCGACCTTCAGTGCAGAGCTCAAAGTCGACATGCTTCGCCCGGACGATGTGAAGGCGCTCACCGGGGTCTGCTCCTTTGTCGAAGCCGGCCTCCAGACTATTCACATCGAAACGCAGAAGCTGATCAAGCGTCGCGAGAAGGTCGACATCGTTCTGGAGAACTGCAATCAACTGATCGCCGCCGGCGTGCAAGTGGCTGTGAATACTATCTACGGTTTGCCCGGCGAAACGTTTGACGAGTGGCTTCAAACGATCGACAAGTGCTACACGGGAACCACCGCCGAAATAACCAGTGCATGCCTGAAGGTTCTTCCGAACACGGAGATCTGGAATCGCAGGGAAAGCTTTGGCTACACCTGGGATCCGGACCAGATGTTCCGTGCGCTGCGCTCATCGGCCATGACTACCGAAGAGTTCGACAGGGCTGCCCGATTGTCGCGGCTCCTCGACGGCATTCAGCGGAACGGAGAGGGAGTAATTTCCCCGGCCCGATCCTACATCGATCAGAACAATCTCAGCCTGAGCGATTTCCTGATCGGCCTCGAAAGCGAGACCATCGCCCTTGTCCAGCGCCGGGACGCGGACGGCAGAGCTCTCATCTCTTTTGCCGCTGCGCAACGTGAGCCGGTTGGCTGAGCTGATGGCCAATGACATTCTTGAGCCGCCAGGCCAGCCACGCCTCACGGGAAGGGCATCCGAGATCATCGCGAAGTTCGATGAATCTCACATGTCCGCATCCGCAGCCTTCGGGCCGGTTTCCAAGGCCACATACATCGTCACCTGGGCTGCTCTCACAGAGATGTTTCGGCTGTACACGAGTATCGACTCCGTGCCGCATCGCGAGGAGGTCCGCCCTTCGCTGGAGTTCCTCCGGTCCCGGTTGGACTCCCTGTTCAGCAGGATGACGATGGCTCCGCGACCGGAGCGTGAAATCCTCACCGCGCGCGCAGGAGAGCGCGCAGGAGAGAAGGAACATCAGTCATATGTCTTCACGGGTGAAGACTCGGAGATGCGTGCGGGACGCGCCCTGGTACAGCCCCACGTCACAGACTTCGCAACGCTGGTGGAGGGAGGCCGGGAAGGCACCTACCTCTATGCCGCCTCGGAGACCAGCGGGGTTCGGGTTTTCCAGAAGCCTCTGTCCTTTACCGAGCTCATGCACGGGGCGCGCTTCGAGTCGACAGTCGTGAAGCACCCCATGTTGGTGAGCAGCAGCGAACCTGTGATCTGCGCCGGCGAAATGTTTCTGTCTTTTACCGAGACCCGCAATCCGGCAGTCTTCGTCACGAGAGCGTCCGGGCACTACCAGCCGCTGATGCCGGCCGAGCATGCGGTGGTGGAGCTCTTGCGGGAGGATCACCTGCTGCACCCTTGGGCTGTCCAGTCCCTCTCTAAGGCAGTAACGTGATGCTGTTCCAGCGCCAAGCGGATTCTCCTCCTCGCGCATTGCCTCGCGGTACGGTTTCGTTCATTGCGGCACAGTCGCTCTCGAACGGGTTCACCGCCATCGAGATTCTGGCGCTGAGCTGGCTGACCCTGGCTCCCCAGCAGATGGGTCTGCCACCTCACTACTTTGCCGCGATCACTGGCGCCCTGTTCCTTCCGTTCCTGGTCGTCGGCCCGCTCTACGGACGTATAGCCGCGCGGTGGGGAGCCAACTTCCTGTGGCGCACGTGCCTGGTGGGCGAAGCAGCGGCCTGTTCGCTGTTCGGCGCTGCAATTTTACTTTTCGGGATGCCCGACTATCTCGTTGTCGTGCTGTACGCCCTTTCCATCGGAGCACTTCAGGCCATTGAGGTTCCCTCACGTCAGACATCTCTGATGAATCACCTGGAGGACAGCTTCGCCACTGGCTACGCGGCCTTTACCGCCACGAGTCGCGGCATTTCGGCAGTGGCACCCCTGGCGGGTGGAGCGCTTATCGCGCTCCTGCCTATCGGAAGTGTCTTCCTGGTCAACGCCGCCAGTTTTGGGCTGGTCTTCTTCGTTGCCTTGAAGTTCTTCGACCCCGAGGTTGCCGAAGCCGCGGGTGGGAAGGCTGGGGGTGGCGCAGGGGGTCCGTCTCCGAGCGCAATTCTTTTCCCTGTCCTGGTCATGGGATTCTGCATCGGCGCGCTGGGGTATCAGTTCCCCGTAACCAATCTCTTGTCCCTGGACAGGCTGTCCGTCACCGGCAGCATGGCTTTCGGGGTCATTTCGGCTGCAGTTGCCGTAGGCGGAATTCTGGGCCCATGGCTGGGCGCGAAGCTTTCTGGAGCCCGAAGCCTGTGTGCAGTCGTCGCGATTTTTGGGGCATGTGAGCTCTTGATGGGCGCGAGCGATCAGCTGGTTGTCTATTGTGCGTTTGCGCTCGTATGCGGTGCAGCCTATTCATCGTTCACGGTCGCATCAATGGGTTTCGTCCGGTCTACCACCAGTGGAAACGACCGCGCGCGCTGGGTGGGAATGCTCTCCACCGTCACCATCGGGTGTGTCCCCGTCGGCACCCTGCTCGTCGGAGGGCTGGCAGTGATCGGTTCTGAGATGACCCTGATGTTGCCCGCAGCACTCTGTATGGCGGCTGGCGGCATCAGTTACCTTCTTTTGTGGTCCAAGCGAGCTTCCACGTTGCCGCTTTCACCTGGTGAGGAAAAGTGATGGACGACTTCGACGGCGTGGTGCGATTCCTGTCCTCGGACGTCGATTGGGATTCGTCCGAGGATGACGGCGTGGTATGGCGAGTCGGCGATTTCCTGCGTGAAAAATTGGCCCGTCATCCCGGCCTCGTTCAGGAGCGATTTGCTACCATCGCGCGGTCGCCGAAGCTCATGGACGAGCTGGTACCGCATTCTGAATTCCCCCACCGACGTCGAGACAAGTTCGTTCTGTACCGGGACCCGCAAGAGAGGTTCGTGGTGCGGGTCCACCGCTTCCACCCGTGCGGGGCAGAAAAGGCTGAGTTCGGGCCTGTCCACAATCATCGCTATCCTGCGGTCACATTGCTGCTCAAGGGCTCCTACGAGGAGCGCGTGTTCAGCGAGACGAGCCGCGACGAAAAGATGGGCACGGCCGAACTGACGCAGGTCAAAGCCCATTCGCTCGCGAGGGGCGATGTGGATGTGAAGGGGTGGGATCAGGCCCACCAGGTCCGAAATGCTGCCGATGAAGAGGCCGCCTTCACTCTTTTCGTCCGCGGACCGTCCATCCGCCGATTCGCGGACATCTACGACATCGAGCAGGGCACGTTCAGCCCCGCCGGCGGAATGCACGATCTGGCTCGGGTCGGTTTCATTGCCACCATGCTCGGGTCGTCCAGCATTCGTTCCAGGCATGAGGCCATGCGCTTCATGGGCTCCGCAGACGAATGGTCGGCGCGCGAGGCCGGCATGCTCGATGCCGCTACGCAGGGACGGTTCGACTTGCCGAAGGCCGGCGCGACCGACTGAGCGACATGAGTGCCGCGCACGAGGTCCTCGGCCCCTACGCGGTGGCGCGGGACCCCGCGACCTGGCCCTCCTGCTGCATGCGTGTCACCGGGAACGGCCCCCTCGTCTCCGCGCGGGCGCGGCCGCCGGCAAGTGCGCCTCCGCCACAGCAGCCACGCGAGGGTCCGGTGCTCAGCCGTGCTTGAGGCCCAGGACCTCCGTCGCGGCGAAGGTCTCGTTCGCCGGGCGGGAGGCGTAGTGCGGGGTCAAGAGCTCGTCGAGCTCCTCGTAGGAGAAGGCCTCCTTGCCCGTGTCGAACTTGGCGGCCACCTTGGGGCGCTCCATGACGACGACGATGCCGCCGTGTACGACGAACAGCTGGCCGTTGGCCTTGGCGGCGGCGGGTGAGGCCAGGTAGCCGACGAGCGGGGAGACGTGCTCGGGGGCCAGGGCGTCCAGCTTGCCGTCCTCCGGGACCTCGAAGCCGGCGAAGACGTCCTCGGTCATCCGGGTGCGGGCGCGCGGGCAGATGGCGTTGGCCGTCACCCCGTACTTGGCGAGGGCCAGGGCGGTCGAGGTGGTCAGGCCCACGATGCCGCCCTTGGCCGCCGCGTAGTTCGGCTGGCCGGCCGAGCCGCCGAGGAAGGCCTCGGAGGAGGTGTTGACGATCCGGCCGTAGACCGGGCCGCCCGCCGCCTTCGACCGCTCGCGCCAGTGCACGGAGGCGAAGTGGGTGGTGTTGAAGTGACCCTTGAGGTGGACGCGGATCACCGAGTCCCACTCCTCCTCCGACATCGAGAAGACCATCCGGTCGCGCAGGATGCCCGCGTTGTTGACCAGGATGTCGAGCTTCCCGAAGCTGCTCACGGCCAGCTCGACCAGCTCGCGCGCCTGCTCGAAGTCGGCCACGTCGCCCAGGTGCGCCACCGCCCGGCCGCCCGCGGCGCGGATCTCCGCGGCGACCTCCTCCGCCGGGGCGGCCGAGGCCTCCCCCGAGCCGTCGCGGCCGGGCTGGCCGAAGTCGTTGACGACCACGCTCGCGCCGAGCCGTGCGAGCTCGATCGCCTCGGCCCGGCCGAGCCCGCGGCCCGCGCCCGTGACGATGGCGGAGAGTCCCTCAAGTGGCAGTGACATCCGTATTGGTTCCCCTCGGAATCGGCAGAACGCGTGGTCAGAGTTCGATGCAGGTGCGCAGGGCGACGCCCGTGCGCATCTGGTCGAGGGCCTCGTTGATCTCGGCGAGGCTGACCCGGTGGGTGATCAGGTTCTCCAGGTCGATGCGGCCGGCCCGCCACAGCGCGATGGTGCGCTCGTAGGAGCGGAGCACGTCACCGCCGCCGTACATCGACGGGAGGATCTTCTTCTCGTCGAAGAACAGCGAGAACATGTTGATCTGGAAGTTGTCGTCGAGGGCGCCCGCGCCGACGATGACGACGGAGCCGCCGCGGCGCGTCATCTCGTACGCCTTCTGCGCGGTCGCGGACTTGCCGACGACCTCGAAGACGTAGTCGAAGCCCTCGCCCGCCGTGATCCGGTTCTTGGCGTCGGCGAACTCCTCGGGGGAGACCGCCTCGGTGGCGCCGAACCGCAGCGCCGCCTCCCGCCGCGACGCGACCGGGTCCACGGCGACGATCTGCGCGGCGCCCTGGACCTTGGCGCCCTGGATGACGGATATGCCGACGCCGCCGCAGCCGATGACGGCGACCGACGAGCCGGCCTCCACCTGGGCGGTGTTGATGGCCGCCCCGAGCCCGGTGGTGACGCCGCAGCCGATCAGCGCCGCGATGTCGAAGGGCAGGTCGTCGGGGATCGGGATGGCGCAGGCGGCCGGTACGACCATCTCCTCGGAGAAGGTTCCGGTGCCGGCGAAGCCGAAGATGTCGCTGGCCGCGCGCTTGAAGTTGGGGGTGGCGACGTTCCCGAAGGCCTCCAGGCACAGGTGTCCCTGACCCCGCTTGCAGGAGGGACAGTGCCCGCACGGCGGCAGCCAGCAGACGAGGACCCGGTCGCCGATCTTGTGGCTGGTGACCCCGTCGCCGACGTCCACGATCACGCCGGAGCCCTCGTGGCCGGGGATGAAGGGGGCGGGCTGGGGCAGTACGCCGCTCATCGCGGAGAGGTCGGAGTGGCACAGGCCGGTGGCCTTGATGCGGATCCTGACCTTGCCGGGGCCGAAGCCCACGGCCTCCATGTCGTCGACGACTTCGAGCTTGTCCTGGCCGATCTCGCTCTGCAGTGCTGCGCGCACGGTGCGGCTCCTTGTGTGGGTGCGGTGCTACGAGTGTTCGACGACGGTGTCGGCGAGGACCGGCGCGTCGTCCCGTTCGACGGCGGTCACCGACGCCAGGACGCGGCCGGCTTCCTGCCACATCCGGATGCGGAGCGTCTCGCCGGGGAAGACGATCCCGGCGAAGCGCGTGCGGTAGGCGCGGACCCGGGAGACGTCCCCGCCGAGGGCCGTGTCGACGACGGCCTTGAGGGTCATCCCGTACGAGCACAGGCCGTGCAGGATGGGCTTGTCGAAGCCGGCCAGCTTGGCGAACTCGGGGTCGGCGTGCAGGGGGTTCCAGTCGCCGGAGAGGCGGTAGAGCAGCGCCTGCTCCTCGCGGATGAGCCGTTTCTCGGTGCGGTCGGGGGCGCGCTCGGGGAGTTCCTCCTTGACGGAGGGGCCGCGCTCGCCGCCGAAGCCGCCCTCTCCCCGTACGAAGATCTGCGCGTCGCTGGTCCACAGCGGCCCGTCGGCGTCCGCGACCTCGGTGCGCAGCACGATCACGGCCGCCTTGCCCTTGTCGTACAGGGCGGCGACCTTGGCGGAGGAGGTGGCGCTGCCCCTGACGGGGATGGGCCGGTGCAGCTCGATGGACTGGCCGCCGTGCAGCACGTTGGCGAGGTTGACGTCGATGCCGGGTGCGGCCAGGCCGCCCATCATGGCCATGCCGGCGCCGGCGACGGTCGCGAAGCTGGGGAGGACGTGGAGCTTGGATTCGAGGGTGTAGCGCAGCTCGTCCGGGTCGGTGGCCGGCAGGCCTGCGCCGAGGCCGAGGTGGTAGAGCTGGATGTCCTTGTGGTCCCAGCCGATGCTCCCCTGGCGGGGGTCGGCGGCGAGGGCCCTGGCGGCATCGATCGGCATGAGGATGCGGCTCCCTGTCGTTGGAGTGTCGCTGCCCTGGAAGACCTCGGTGCGGCCGTCCGCACCGTCGGCCGCACCGAGGTCGTATACGGGGGCGGGTTCTAGAACGCGTTCTAGGACCGGCCGGTGAGGGAATGTATAACGCACGCCCCCGCAGTTGGGAAGACCGGTCGGGAAGACTCCTGACTTCACGTCAGATAGGCTTTCCCGGTGGACGAAATGCCCGTGGAACACCGCCAGGCCCGCGCCCTACGGGTCCTGCTGGATCCGCCGAACCCGGCCCTGGCGCTCCAGCTCGGCCTCGTGCCGGACATCGAGGTCGTGCGGGACCTGACGGCCCGGCCGGCGGTGGCGCTGGTCGAGGAGGTCGCGGCCGTGCCGGCCCTGCTGGCGGAAGACCCGGAGTGCCGGATCCTCGTCCTGACGGGCTCGGCCCACCCCGGCCTGGCCGCCTCCGCGCTCGCCGCCGGGGCGGCGGGGCTGATCCTGCGCGACGGCCCGATCGAGGACCTGGCGGACTCGGTCCGCCGCGCCTCGACGGGCGAAACGGTGGTCGACCCGGCCCTGGGGTGAACACCGGTGAACTCCGGTGAATCCTTTTGCGGCTCCCACGCCTCTTATGCATGTGCCGACGCAGACGTCGGCACCTGACCTGGAGGTTGTCGTGTTCACTGTGGTCGCCGCCGGCGCCGTCGTACTGCTCCTGCTCTGCACGTGCACCGTCCTCGTGGTGCGCCGACGGAGCCGCTCCCGTGGCTGAGTCGACCTGGCCCGCCGAGCCGCTGGTCCTCGCCGCGCAGCGCGGGGACCTCGATGCCGTCACCGCACTGGTCTCCGGATCGCACCCGAACGTCCGGAGGTTCGCGTACTCGCTGTGCGCCTCACCCGAGGACGCCGAGGACGCGGCCCAGGAGGCGCTGATCATCCTGTACCGGAGGATCGGCATGCTGCGCGCTTCCGGCGCCCTGGCCTCGTGGATGTTCCGCATCGTCCGCAACGAGTGCCTGCGCCGGGCCCGGCTGGTGCCGCGCGAGCGCGCCCCGCTGCCCGACTCCGCCGTGATGTCGGCCGAGGACGAGGTACTGGAACACCTGGAGGCCGCCCGGGTGGCGCGGGCGATCGCCGCCCTCCCCGCCGACCAGCGGCGGGTGCTGATCATGCGGGACATCCAGGGCTACAGCGGGCGGATGGCTGCGGACGCGCTCGGGCTCAGCCCCGCTGCGATGAAATCACGGCTGCACCGGGCCCGCGCGGCCCTTCGGCACACCCTGTACGCGACTCCTGGAGGCGACGATGACGACCACTGACGGCCCCGACTTCGCGAGCTCCTCCCTGCCCCGGCACCTGCTCCGCGGCGCGGTCGGCATCTCCGCCCTCGTCGGCGCCTTCGCCCTCCTCCCGCTCTACGGACCGGCCACCCTGGCCCTGGCCCCGGTCGGCCTGCTGGCCCTGCGCGGCTGCCCGACGTGCTGGGCGATCGGCCTGGCCCAGACGCTCTCCCGGGGCCGACTGCGACGGGAGTGCGGCACGGACGGCCGCTGCGAACTGCGGACCGCCGGCTCCGGCCCTGCCGGCGTGTGAGCGGGGGTCCCCCGGACGAAGTCCGGGGGAGGGTCCGGGCCGCGACCCGGCGGGGGGACGGGCGCGGCCCGGCATGCGCTCAACCGTTCGGTCCCGGCCACCGATTGACGGATTCCGCCGCAGCGCGCGTCCACCTGCTGGACCAGGATGAGACCCCTCGACCCAGCTTCGTGGAGGCAGAAACCATGCGCGTGTCCGCCCTGTCCGCCACCGCCGCGCTCGTTGTCGCGACCTTCGGGGGAGGCGCGGCTCCGGCCGCTGCCGACACCCCGGCCAGCCCGGTCCTCCAGGTCGACCTGGAGGCCGGCAAGGGCCTCCACCACAACATCGGGACGGTGTTCTACGAGCGCGTCGACGGCGCGGTGAACTCGGTCAGGATCATCTCGGTGCACATCACCAGCGGCGAGCGCGACTGCGCCTGGGTGGCGTGGAACGATCCGCACGACGTGAACGGCTGGTCCAACCTGACCAGCGAGCCCTCCTGCAACGGCACCGGCCTGGGGGAGTATCCCGACCGGATCATCAAGGCGCCGGCCGGCCACCCGCTCAAGGTGCGCCTGGCCGCCGACCACCCCGGCTCCGACGTGGTGCACAAGGACATCGAGAAGCTCTGACCGGCCCGGGCTGAGCCGAGGCGAGGGGCTACGAACGGTCGCCGGCTTGCGCGTGCCCGAGGACGGCGAGCAGGTCGCTCTCGCCCGGGGCGGTGAACAGCCGCTTGGGCAGCACCACGAGACACGTCCGGCGGCGCGAGCGGCCCACGAACACGTGCAGCCGGGGCGTCTCGTGGTACCAGCGCACCTCGTCCCACACGATCCGCTGCGACTCCCCGCCGCGGAACACCTCGATGCCCGTACCGTCCACGACGACCCGCTTCTCCTCGGAGGCCCGGCCGGTGCGGAAGCCCCGGGCCACCGCCCACCGCGGCAGGACCAGCAGCACGACCAGGCCGTACGCCGCCGCGATCCCGAGGGAGACGGGGTGCACGGTGAGACCGTCGGGGGACGGCGACACGCTCGCCGCGGCCAGGAAGACCGTACCGAGGGCGGCCACCGCCCGGCCCCGCCGGAACAGCCCCGCCGCCTTGGCGGCCTCGTCGTACTCGTCCCTGGTCAGGCTGCCGGTGGCACTGAAGGACGCCTCGCGCATCTCGCTCACGGGGGCGGAGCCTAACGCTCCGCCCCCGTGGCCGAAAGCGCGTTTCCCGTCCCCGCCGGCTCGGGGGCGCGGGTCCGGGCGGCTACCTCCGCAGCAGGGTCACCACCGCCGCGCCGCCCAGCCCGATGTTGTGCGCCAGCCCGACACGCGCACCGTCGACCTGCCGCGGCCCCGCCTGGCCCCGCAGCTGCCAGACCAGCTCCGCCGCCTGCGCCAGCCCCGTCGCGCCGAGCGGGTGACCTTTGGAGATCAGCCCACCGGAGGGGTTCACCACCCACCGCCCGCCGTACGTCGTCGCCCCGCTCTCCACCAGCTTGCCCGCGGCCCCGTCCCCGCACATGCCCAGCGCCTCGTACGTCAGCAGCTCGTTGATCGAGAAGCAGTCGTGGAGTTCCACCACGTCCACGTCCTCGATGCCGAGCCCCGAATCCTCGTACACCCGCCGCGCCGCCGCGGCCGTCATCGGCTTGCCGACCACGTCGATGCACGAGCCCGACGCGAAGGACTCCTCCGTGTCCGTGGTCATCGCCTGGGCGACGATCTCCACCGCCTCGTCGTGCAGCCCGTGCGCCACCACGAACCGTTCCGACACCACCAGCGCCGCCGCGGCCCCGTCCGAGGTCGGCGAGCACTGCAGTTTCGTCAGCGGCGCGTGGATCTCCTTCGCCGCCAGGATGTCCTCCACCGAGTACACGTCCTGGAACTGCGCGTTCGGGTTGTTCGCCGAGTGCCGGTGGTTCTTGGCGCCCACCGCCGCGAGCTGCGCGGCCGTGGTGCCGTACCGCTCCATGTGCTCCCGCGCCGCGTTCCCGAAGATCTGCGCGGTCGGCGGGGACATCTCGAAGCCGTGGCCGGACGCCATGATCCCGTAGTGCCGGGCGACCGGGGAGGTCTTGAAGTCGCCCCCGTCGGCACCGCCCCCCAGCGCTCCGCGCTTCATCTTCTCGAAGCCCAGCGCCAGCACGCAGTCGTTCAGTCCGCCCTCCACGAACTGCCGCGCCATCATCAGCGCGGTCGAGCCCGTGGCGCAGTTGTTGTTGACGTTGTAGACGGGGACGCCGCTCAGCCCCAGCTCGTAGGCCGCCCGCTGGCCGGCCGTGGAGGCCTGGAAGCAGTAGCCCACGGGGACCTGTTCGACCAGCCCGTAGTCCACGCCCGCGTCGGCGAGCGCCGCGGACCCGGCTTCCTTCGCCATGTCCCAGTACTGCCAGTCCCGCGACTCCGGCTTCTCGAACTTCGTCATGCCGACGCCCACGATGTACGACTTGTGCGACTTCATGCCCGATGACTCCTAGTCCCTGGGGAGGCCGAGAATCCGCTCGGCGACGACGTTGAGCTGGACCTGCGTGGTGCCCCCGGCGATGGTCAGGCAGCGGGACATGAGCAAGCCGTGCACCGCCCGTTCCCCGGGCCCCTCCCGTACCGCGCCCGCCGGTCCCAGCAGTTCGAGCGCGAGCTCGGCGGTCCGCTGCTGGTGCGGAGTCTGGACGAGTTTGCGTACGGAAGCGCCCGCGCCCGGCTCCAGCCCCGACACCTGCTGCAGGGTGGTGCGCAGCCCGATGCAGGCCAGGGCGTGCGCCTCGGCGGCCAGGGCGCCGATCCGCACCCTGTACGTTCCGTCGAGGTCGGCGGCGTGCGCGAGGAGCGCTTCCAGGCCGGTGTCGAAGGTCATCTGGTCGGCCATGTGGACCCGTTCGTTGCCGAGGGTGTTGCGGGCGACCTTCCAGCCGCCGTCGGCCGCGCCGACGAGGGCGTCCGCCGGGAGTTCCACGTCGTCGAAGTAGACCTCGTTGAAGAGGGCCTCGCCGGTGATCTCCTTCAGCGGCCGGATGTCGATGCCGGGGGTGTTCTTCATGTCGACGACGAAGTAGCCGACTCCCTTGTGCTTGGGCACGTCCGGGTCGGTGCGGGCCAGCAGGATCCCGTAGTCGGCGCTGTGCGCGGAACTCGTCCACACCTTCTGTCCGTTGACCTTCCAGGTGCCGTCCCCGGTCCGCTCGGCCCTGGTGCGCAGCGAGGCGAGGTCGGAGCCCGCGCCCGGCTCCGAGAAGAGCTGGCACCAGGTGACGTCCCCGCGCAGGGTCGGCAGGACGTAGGCCTCCCGCTGTGCCTGCGTGCCGTAGGCGAGCAGGGAGGGCACGACCCAGGTGGCGATCCCGAGGTCGGCGACCTTGACCCCGGCGGCCGCGAGTTCCTGCTGGACGACGAGCTGCTCGACGGGGCCGGCGCCGAGCCCGTAGGGCGGCGGGAGGTAGGGGGCCGCGTAGCCGGTGGGGGCGAGGATCCGCCGGGCGGCGGCCGGGTCGAGCCCCCGCGCGTCCTCGATGGCGGTACGGGCCTTCGCGCGGTGGGTCTCGGCCTCCGGGGGCAGTTCCAGGCGCAGTTCGCGCCGCGCACCGCCCGCGGCGAGCCGCACGGCCCGTAGGCGGTGTCCGTCGCCGGACCCCAGCAGCTGGCGGGCGACGAGCGCCCGCCGGAGGTGGATGTGGGCGTCGTGCTCCCAGGTGAAGCCGATCCCGCCGAGGATCTGGATGCAGTCCTTGGCGCAGGTGTAGGCGGCGTCCAGGGCGCTCCCGGCGGCGAGGGCGGCCACGAGCGAGCGCACGTCGGCGGGTTGGTCCATGGCCTGCGCGGCGTCCCAGGCCAGCGCCCGGGCCTGTTCCAGCCGGACCAGCATGTCGGCGCACAGGTGCTTGACGCCCTGGAACCGCCCGATGGGCCGGCCGAACTGCTCGCGCACCTTGGCGTACTCGGCGGCGGTGTGCAGGGCCCAGGCGGCGGTGCCGCAGGCGTCGGCGGCGAAGAGGGTGCAGGCCAGGTCGCGGACGAGGGCCGCGTCCAGTTCCAGCAGCCGGTCCGGGGCGGTGGCGACCCCGCGCGCCCGGACCTCCGCGGTGGGGCGGGTCGGGTCGGCGCTCTCGTGCGTACGGATGTCCAAGGCGGCGGCGTCGACGGCGAACCAGCGGGTGCCGTGCGCGGCCTCGGCAGCGAGGAGGACGAGGTCGGCCTCGCCGGCGCCGAGCACCGGCGGCGCGAGGCCGTCGAGCAGGTACCCGCCCTCGACGGCCACGGCGGTCAGGCTTCCGGGCCCCAGCGCGACCGCGCCGACCCGCCCGGCGAGGGGCTCGGCGCCGGCCCGCGCCAGCAGTACGGAGGCCAGCGCGCTCGGCAGGTAGGCCCCGGGCAGCGCGGCCCGGGCGGCCTCCTCGACGACGACGGCCAGGTCGAGCAGGGTCCCGCCGTCCAGGTGCGGTTCCAGCAGCCCCTGCGCGGTCATCGCGTCCCAGTAGGCGGGCCGCGCCCCGGCCTGCGGCGGCGTGTCGAGCAGCTTGCGCACCTCTTCGGGAGGCACGGCCCGCGCGACCCAGCCCCGCACCGCCCCGGCCAACTCGCGCTGCTCTTGCGTGATTCCGATGCCCATGCGCGGCAGACTAGAACACGTTCCAATCTGACGGAAGGTCAGATGACGGTGTTCTTCGCGGCCGCCCCGACACGGCGCCGTACGATCACGGCCATGCGCCGTGACAGACCCCAGGAAGTCCGGGCCCTGCTCGTCGACGGCACGGTCGGCGTCGGCAAGACCTCGGTGGCCGAGGCGCTCGGGGCCGACCTGGTGGTGTGCCGGCTGCGCGCCGAGCGGCGGTGGTCCACCAGCGCCTGCACGGCCGCGAAGGGAACGATCCCAGGTCCCTTCGCCGGCATCCGGTCCGCTCCGGCGAGCTGGCGGAGATCCTCGACCGGGCCGGTGTCGAGGACTCCACCGTCGACGCCACCGCGGGTTCGGTCGCGTACATCGCCGCGTCCGTGGTCACGGCAGCCGACTGGCGCTGACGGGCAGGGCGGCGCGGGCGTCGGGTCAGCGCTCGGCGGCCTTCAGCGCGGCCCGGGCGACCGCTTTCGCCTTCTCCTGGCAGGCCGACTTCGTGTACACGCTCTCGTCCAGGCCCACCCAGACGGAGAGGTTGCCCTCGCGCACGGCGAGGACGCACGTCCAGTCGAGGCCCGCACTCCCCCAGTAGGACTCCGTCCCGAAGTCCAGGGCCGGCTCCGTGCTCTTCTCGGCCGCGTCCACCCGGAAGCGTGCCCGCTGGGCTCCGGCGTTGCCCGCAGCGTCCCCGCCGAGGCTGAGTTCCCAGCGGACCAGGGCGCGGGGCGCGGCGGTCTTGCCGAGCCCCTTCCAGGTGCAGCCCATGCGCACGCCCCAGGTCTCCTTGGAGCGCGTGTCCAGCGAGGGCTCCCGAGCCTTCAACGGCAGGGTGCCGGCGGCTTCCACGCAGGTGGGGAGGGCCGTGTAGGCGACGGGGGCGTTCATCCGGTCCCGTACGTACGCCACCACCCCGGTGCCGGCCACCAGCAGCACCGCGGCGGCCGCGAGGGCCGTGATCCGCCGCCGGCCGCGCCACGGGCTCCGGGACCCCGGGCCGGGCTCGGTGGGCGGCTCCGTCGGGCGGGGAGGAACGGGCGGGGCCTTCGGTACGGGCGGCGGCGCGTCCTGCGTGTGCGCCGGGGCCTGCTCGTCCTCCCGTACGGGTACGGGGGCGGGTTCGGGTTCGGGCGCGGGCACGTGCGTGGGTTCCGGGAGGGGCGGCGACGGCTCCGGCTCGGCGGCAGGGCCACCGCCGAGCAGCCCGTCGATCTGCGCCCGCTGCGCGGCGAGCATCCCGTACACGGCGGAGGGCCACTGCCGCCCCGCCGGGCTCACCGGCCCGATCAGCTCGCGCAGCTCCGCCGGGGACGGCCTGGCCTCCGGATCCTTGGCCAGGCAGCGCGCGACGAGGTCGCGCAGCCCCGCCGGGACCTCGCTCAGGTCCGGCTCGCCGTGCACCACGTCGTACAGCGTCCGGAGGGTGGAGGTGCCGGCGAAGGGACTGCGGCCCGTCATCGCCATGGCCAGGACGGAACCGAGCGAGAAGACGTCGCTGGCGGGCGTGAGCGGCTTGCCCTCGGCCTGCTCGGGCGACATGTACGCGGGCGAACCCACGACCCACCCCGTACGCGTCAGCCCTGTGTCGCCCTCGGCCTCGCCCTCCGTGACCCGTGCGATGCCGAGGTCGATGACGCGTACGCCGTCCTCGGCGAGGAGCACGTTGTCGGGCTTGAGGTCCCGGTGGACGAGCCCGGCCCGGTGGATCTCCGCCAGGGCCGAGGTCAGGCCGGCCGCGAGGCGGCGTACGACATCCTCCGGCAGCACCCCGACCGCCTTGACCACGGCCCCCAGCGAGGGCCCGGCCACGAAGACGGAGGCCAGCCAGGGCGTCGGCGCATCCGGATCGGCGTCGATCACGGCCGCCGTGTACGCCCCGGACACCTTGCGCGAGGCGGCGACCTCGCGCCGGAACCGGGCCCGGAAGCCCTCGTCGTCCGCGAAGTGCGCGAGCACCTGCTTGACGGCGACGAGCCGCCCGTCCGGCCCGGCACCCAGCAACACCCGGCCCATCCCGCCCTGCCCGAGCACGCCGACGACCTCGAACGGCCCCACGTGCGTCGGGCCGCCCGGCCCTACGTGCTCCATAACCTCTGCTCCCCCGGATCCCCTGCCCCCAGTAGGGAGCGGATCATACAGAGACGGCCCTCACGAACGCCGAGAAAGCCGCGGGGCGGACGGTGAAGAAGGGCCCCTCGGGGTTCTTGGAGTCCCGGACGGCGACGAGAGCGGGCTGAGCGGCGACCTCGACGCACTGCCCGCCGGTGTCACCGCTGTACGAGGACTTACGCCACTTCACGCCCGTCAGGTGCTGGTTGCTGTCCATAGCGCTCCTCCAATACGCGGGCGATCAGTGCCGCCGAATCCTCCAGTGGCAGGGCGGCGGCCTGCAAATGATCGTATCGGAGCGAACCTTCCTTGAGAGCCTGCGGATTGGCCGTCATATGGCCCTGGACGAAGTCCTCCGTATAGACGAGGTCATGCTCGTCTTCGAGCCGCAGGAGGGTGAACGACCCCATCTGCCCCGCATGGGCTCCCGCCTCGAACGGCAGGATCTGCACTTGCACCCATTTGCGCCTCTGCATGGCCAGCAAGTGGACGAGTTGCTCCCTCATGACCTCCCGACCACCGACCTCCTGATGCAGCACGGCCTCGCTCAGCACCGCCCAACTCAGTGGCGGATTATCGCGGTCCAGGATCCGCTGCCGCTCCATCCGGGCTGCCACTTTCGCGTCGAGGTTCTCCTGGCTCCACGCCCCCAGTACTGCCCGCGCGTACGCCTCGGTCTGCAACAAACCGTCCACCAGCTGCGCTTGGAACGAGGAGATGTACGCCGCCCGGGCCTCCATCTCCGCGTACGCCTGGAACCACGTCGGCAGCACGCTCCGCAGGACCAGCCCCACCAGCCGGGAGAAGTGCCCGTCGGTCCCCAGCGCCGCGTCCACCCGCTCCGAGAAGTCCCGCGTCGGCACCCGCTTCGTGTTCTCCACCTGGCCGATCAGCGAGCCGGTGCAGTAGATGATGTCGCCCAGCTGTGACTGCTTCAGCCCGGCGCCCTCTCTCAGCCGGCGCAGCTCGTAGCCGTAGTAGTCCAGCGGTGAGGCGCTGGGATCGAGATCGCGCGTGCTGACCATGGGACGGTCACCCCCAAGCCGTTGTTCGTTCCGTAGCCGAGCGTAATCGCCCGGCTGCGGACAGATGGCCTGAATCACGCAATCGGCCCGGCCTCGGTCAGCCCGCGCACGGAGGTTGTGCCCGCCCCCCCGCCAGGACCGGTCGGGACCGCCCGCCAGGGCCCCGGCATGGACCCCTACCCGGCGGTAGGGCAGCATGGGCCGACCAGTCGCAGCTCAGGAGGAACCCATGGCAGCCCACCCCAAGCCGGAGACCCTCGCCGCCTTCGAGGCCGCCAAGGGGTTCATGCCCGTACGGGAGGGGCTCGCGCTGTACGAGGCGGCCGCGGCCGCGGCCGGGCTCGGGCTGCCGCTCCTGGAGGTCGGGACGTACTGCGGCCGGTCCACCATCCTGCTGGCCGACGCCGCCCGCGAGGCCGGCGTGGCGGCGATCACCGTCGACCACCACCGGGGCAGCGAGGAGCAGCAGCCGGGCTGGGAGTACCACGACCCGACGGTCGTGGACCCGGAGATCGGCCTGATGGACACGCTGCCCACCTTCCGCCGGACCCTGCACCGGGCCGGTCTCGAAGACCACGTGATCGCGATCGTGGGCCGGTCCCCGCAGGTCGCCGCCGCCTGGGGCGGCAAGCTCGGCTTCGTCTTCATCGACGGGGGCCACACCGACGAGCACGCCACCGGCGACTACGAGGGCTGGGCCCCGCACGTCGCGGAGGGCGGCACGCTGGTCATCCACGACGTGTTCCCGGATCCGGCCGACGGCGGGCAGGCCCCGTACCGGATCTACCTGCGGGCCCTCGCGTCCGGCGCCTTCGAGGAGATCTCGGTCACCGACTCGCTGCGCGTGCTGCGCCGCACCGGGTCCGGCATCTAGTACTGCGACCGGCTCCGGCTCCGGTCGGGGCATGAAGGAACCTCCGTGCGATCCGGACCGCACGGAGGTCATGGTTCTCGATCGGGCGTGGGTGCCTAGTGCCAGTACGCCCCGAGCTGGCCGTTGCAGTCCCACTGCTGGGCGCGCGCGCCGTTGGACTTGGAGGAGTTCTCGATCTCCAGGCACTTGCCGCTCTTGGCGTTGACGACCTTCGCGGCCTGGCCGGCGACCACGTAGAACCTCCACTTCGAGCCGGCCTGGCCCTTGCAGTCCCACTGCTGGGCCCGCGCGCCGTTGGCGGTGGACGAGTTCTCGATCTCCAGGCACTTGCCGCTGCGGGGGTTGACGAGGTAGTAGGTGCCGCCACCCGCGTCGGCCATGCCCCACTTCGCGCCGGGCTGGTTCTTGCAGTCCCACTGCTGGGCCCGCGCGCCGTTGGCGGTGGACGAGTTCGAGATCTCGAGGCACTTCCCGCTCTGGTTGATGATGTACCCGATGGCGGGCTCGGCCTGGAGGGCGAAGTCCGCCGTACCGCCCCCCTCGATGAACTGGGCCAGGAGCGGCGTGGAGGCGCCGGCGCCGGTCTCCGCCTCCAGTGCCGTCGCCGACGCCGGTGCGACGAACAGGGACAGGGCGAAGGCGGACGCGCCGACGGCAAGGGTTCGCTTGAGCTGCATGAAGAGGTTCTCCCCGTTTGCTGATGTGAAACCTGGTCTGGAAACAGCCGCTTCCAGCGGCCCGAGGCATCCCGCCCGGCACCCTCGAATGTGGCCGCAGGAGATGTCTCGCGTGCACCGTCGGCAGTGGTCCGGGCCGACAGGACCTCAGCATGGCTCTGGTCGGAGTCGTCCAGCTATCCGCTTTCGGCGGGGCGGGGACACGTTTCCGGATAGCGCAGAGCCCGGCCCGCCGTGTTCACCTGACGGGGCGGGCGCTGCGCACCGTCTGCGAAGGGGTCTCTCCATAGGCTTTGCGATAGTGTCCGGTGAAGCGACCCAGATGCGTGAACCCCCAGCGCAGCGCCACATCGGTGACGGTCTGCGAGACCTGGCCTTCGGCGACCGCGAGGAGGTCGCGGCGCGCGAGGTCCAGCCGCACACTGCGCAGATACGCCAGCGGAGTGGTGTCCATGTGCGTCCGGAAGCCCTCCCTCAGACTCCGTACGCCGACCCGGGCGGCCTGCGCCATGTCGGCCACCGATACGGGTTCGCCGGCGTGTTCGGCGCAGAAGACCGCGGCGCGCCGTACGGCGCTGGGCAGGGCGACGCGGTCGCGGCCCGCCACCGCCTCGCTGAGCATGTGGGGTTGTGCGTCCAGCAGGCCGTTCACGAGGAGCTGCTCGAAGTGCCGGATCGCCAGGGGCGAACGGGCGGCGAGGGCGGAACCGGCGAATTCGGCGAAGTGCTGCACCACGTTCAGCCACGCCCTCACCGCGTCCGCCCGCTCGTCGAAGACCGGAGCGAAGTCCAGAGGCTTCTGCGGCTGGTCGCCGAGCCTGACGGCAAGGGCCTGGTCGATGCTCTGGCGCGGGATGATCAAAGTCCGGTTCACGCTGTCATGGCTCCAGCGCATCGTCAGCTTCTGTCCCGGTCCCGCGATGCTGAGCGGGGAGGAGAGCGACTTGCCGTTCACGGTCACGGCGCCACCGCCGGCGAGCGGGGCATGGACGTTGTAGAAGTCCAGCGGCGCTTCGGGCGTGACGTCGACCTCCGAGCCGTACCCCAGCTCATAGATCGCGACCGTCCCTTCGTGGACACGACGGAAACGGCCGTCCAGCGGATGATCGGCCAGGACGGCTAATCGATGGGGCGCGAACCGCACGCGTATCAGGTCACTGAGCTCCTCGACGTCGCTCCCCCGGAAGAGAAGACCCCGGCTTCCCGTCCCGGCCTCGGCCTCGGTCCCGGCCCCGGCCTCCGAACCGACTGCGCTGCTGTCTGACATCTGGTAAACCCCCCGGTAACTTCAGATGAACTCCGGAATCTATCGGCCGGGGGAGAGACAGGCCCGCCATATATCCGTCATATAAGCGCACCGCGCCCTCGGATGGCCCACGGTCCGTACGGGCCGGGGGCCGGCGGTCTAGCATCGCCGCGTGCGCAAAGACGACGGTTTCCCGCCCCCCGAGTCCGGCTCCTCGGTCAGTCCGGACCGGCCCTGGTTCACCCGACGCTCCACGCTCGTCGTCGGGGTCGCCGCGCTCGCCCCGGCCTGTCTGGCGGGCTGGGTGCTGACCCAGGTGCTGTCCGGCTCCGGGTCCGACGGGCAGCAGCAGCCCCGGCCGCTGCCCGCCTCGCACTCGGCCCTGGCGCCGGGCCAGCGGGACGCGAAGCCGGGTTCCACTCCGAGCGGCAGCCCGAGCACGGACGCGAGCTCGCCCGCGGCAGCCCCCGTACCGGCTCCCGCCAAGGGCCCGCTCGCGGGCAAGACCGTGGTCGTCGACCCCGGCCACAACACGGGCAACTTCAAGCACACCGACGAGATCAACCGGCAGGTCGACATCGGAACCGGCCGCAAGGAGTGCGACACCACCGGCACCACCACCAACTCCGGGTACATGGAAGCGGAGTTCACCTACGACGTGTCCCTGCGCCTGCGGGCGGCCCTGGAGGCCCAGGGTGCGAAGGTGATCCTCACCCACCAGCAGGACCGCCCGTGGGGCCCGTGCATCACCGAGCGGGCCCGCATCGGCAACGAGGCCGACGCCGACGCCGTCGTGTCCGTCCACGCCGACGGGGTTTCCGCGGGCAGCCGCGGCTTCCACGTCATCCTCCCGGCCAAGGTGAAGGGCGGCGGCGCCGACACCGCGAAGATCGTCGAACCCTCCCGCGAGCTCGGCGAGCGGATCGCCGGGAACTTCGCCCGCACCACCGGATCGGCCCCGGCCAACTACCTCGGCAGCGGTACCGGTTTGGTCGTCCGCGACGACCTCGGCGGACTGAACCTGTCAACTCGGCCCAAGGTGTTCATCGAATGCGGCAACATGCGTGATGCCAAGGACGCGGCGCAGCTGACGAGTCCGGAGTGGCGGCAGAAGGCGGCACAGGGCATCGCGGACGGCATCGTCGGTTTCCTCGGCGGGTAGTCCCCCTCGGCAGCCCCGCCGGGGCTGCTCGCCGCCCCGATCCTCTCGGCTGCGGGGAACCTCCGTACCATGGTGCCGCCCGCCTTGTGCAGGCGCGATCTGCGACCGCGGCACCACGAGACGACCGAGACCGAGAAGGACACCTAAGACGTGAACATCCGCTCCCTCACTCGAGGCGACGGCGTGGTGATCGGAGCAGCGGTGCTGCTGTTCATCGCCTCGTTCCTCGATTTCTACTCCGCCACAGGTGTGGACATGCCCAGCGCATGGAACGCCGCCGGCTCCCTGGTGCTACCCAGCGTCTTCCTGCTCGGCTTCATCGCCGCCGGCCTGTTGATCGCCGGACGTTTCCAGCCCGAGACGCGCAAGGTCCTGGGCCTGCCGCTGGCGGCGTGGGGCACCGTGCTCGCCGTGTCGGCCGCCTGGTCCGCGCTGTGGTCCCTGATCAAGTGCCCGAGCGTTTACGACCTCGGCGCCGGCTCCGTCCTCGCCTTCCTCGCGACCCTGGCGCTGGCCGGCGTGGCCGTGGCCGGGGCGAAGATCCCGGCCCTCGCGGGCCAGCTGGTGCCGGAGCCGAAGCCGGCCGCCGTCCCGCCGTACGCGGGCCAGCCGGGCCAGCCCCAGCCGGGCGCCGGGTACGGCTACCCGGGCGGGCAGCAGCCCTACGGTTCCACCCCGCAGCCGGTCCCGCCGTACGGCGGCACGCCGACGCCGGCCCCGCAGGAGGCCCACCAGCCGGCTCCGGCGCCCGCCCCGGCGGCGGACTTCACCCCGTTCTGGTTCGCGGTCCCGGTGGCCCGCCCCCTCTTCGCCGAGGACGGCACCCCCACCCCGATCGCCGAACTCGCCCCGGGCACCTGGTACCTGGCCGTCGAGCAGCGCGGTCCGGAAACCCTGGTCGCCCAGACCCAGGACGGCCGCCGCGGCATCCTGAACGACACCTCGGGCATCCAGCGCGGCTGAGCGCAGCTCCGGTGCACACGACGGCCCCCCGCCCTTCCGGGCGGGGGGCCGTTGCCCTACAGTCTCCTGACGCATCGTCAGATACGGCTGTCGGCACCGCGGAGGGACGTACATGCGCCTCGGACTCGCACTCGGCTACTGGGGCCGCGGCCCCCAGCCCGCCCACCTCGACCTCGCCACCGAAGCCGAGCGCCTCGGCTACGACTCGGTGTGGACCGCCGAGGCCTGGGGCTCGGACGCCTTCACCCCGCTGACCTGGATCGCCGCGCACACCTCGCGGATCCGGCTCGGCACGGCCATCGCGCAGATGGCCGCGCGCACCCCGACCGCCACCGCCATGCACGCCCTCACCCTGGACCACCTCTCCGGCGGCCGGATGATGCTGGGCCTCGGTCTGTCCGGGCCGCAGGTGGTCGAGGGCTGGTACGGGCGTCCCTTCCCCGCGAGCCCGCTCACCGCGACCCGCGAGTACGTCGACGTCATCCGCCAGGTGCTGCGCCGCGAGGGCCCGGTCGCACTGGACGGCCGCTTCCACAGCCACCCGTACCGCGGCGGGGACGGCACCGGCATCGGCAAGCCCCTGAAGCCCATCACGCACCCGCTCCGCGCGGACCTGCCGCTCCTGCTGGGCGCCGAGGGACCGAAGAACATCGCCCAGACCACGCGGATCGCGGACGGCTGGCTGCCCCTGTACTGGTCCCCGACCCGCACCGACGTCTACCGGGCCGCGCTGGCGGACCTCCCCGAAGGCTTCATGATCGCGCCGATGGCCCGCGCGAAGGTCTGCGACGACGTCGCCGAGGGGCTGCTCCCGGTCAAGGCGATGCTCGGCTTCTACATCGGCGGCATGGGCCACGCGGCCCGCAACTTCCACGCCGACCTGATGGCCCGGATGGGCTACGAGGAGGAGGCCCGCCGCATCCAGGAACTCTTCCTCGCCGGCCGCAAGGAGGAGGCCGTCCTGGCCGTCCCCGACGCCTTCGCCGACGAGATCTCCCTGATCGGCCCCCGCGAGCGGATCGCCGAACGCCTGGAACTGTGGCGCAAGGGCCCGGTCACCGACCTCCTCGTGACGGCCCCGGACCCGCACACCCTGCGCGTCCTGGCGGAACTCAACAGCTAGCGCTCAGATCGGACCATCGGAAGTGACAGCGGCTGACTGAAAGTGGATGATGATCTTCGCCGCTACGGGTTTCGCGTGCGCCCGACTGCCGCCGGGGGGAACTGGCCTCATACGGTCGCGAGCGCCGCACCCGTGGCGGCCCACGTCGTCCTCTGCTCGAAGGAACCCTTCTGCGCAGAGCCCGGCGCACGCTACGGCATCGAGGTGGCGCAGACCGCGGCCACCGGCACCCGCGCCGACTACAACCTGATCACCGGCCCCTTCACCGCCGACCGGGTGGCCTACAAGTGGGCCGGCGCCACCTACCCGGACCAGGCGGCCCTCCACGCCGGGACCGGCCAGGGCGCGCACGACATCCTGACCCCGTCGAAGGCGGGCGTCGACGCGGTGGACGGCTCCCCCACGATCGACTCCGCCGACGCGACGGCGCCGGGCGTGCTGCTCACCGACCACTTCGGGCGGGAGATCGGGGACGACCCGCGCGTACCCAACACCGGCAAGGACGGCGGGTACCTGGACCGCGGCGCCTTCGAGCTGTACGACGACCTGCGCAGCGTCCGGGCGGAGCTCGAACCGGGCTGGGCCCCGGCCGGCACCACCGTGAAGGTCAAGGCCACGGCGGACAGCCGCTGGCTCACCGCGCTCACCTACGCGTACGACTTCGGCGACGGCACCGCCCCGGTCGTCACCTCGGCCGCCACCGCCGAGCACGTGTACGGCACGCCGTGCGCGTGCACGGTCAAGGTGACGGTGTCCAACAAGGTCCGGCAGCAGGTCTCCACCTCCGTGGCGGCCAAGGTCACCCCGGCCACCCCGCTGACCACCGTCTTCACCGCGCAGCCCGTCCTGCCGAACGCGAACGCCCCCAGAGAGTTCGTGCCCCCGCTGTCCGTCGAGGCCGACCCGCGGACCTCCACCGTGCCGTGGCCGGTCCAGCGCGTGGACGTGGACTTCGGTGACGGCGCGAAGGACAGCCGCACCGCTCTGGAGCCGGTCCGGCACGCCTACCAGCAGCCCGGCACGTACAAGGTGACGACGACCCTCCTGGACGTCAAGGGCGCCACCTCCACGGCCGAGCGGACCGTGCAGGTCGCCTACACCCCGGCCGGCTACGTCTCCCAGCGTCCGACGCGCGTCCTGGACACCCGCACCACCAACACCCCCGTCCAGGGCGGTACCGCCACCGCGTTCTCCCTGCCGGTCGTCTTCACCGGTTCGGGCCCGCACCACACGGCCGGCGCCTCCGCGGCGGTCGTGAACGTGACGGTCACCGGCGCCACCGAGGACACCCACCTCAGCGTCTGGCCGTCGGGCCAGCCCCGTCCGGTGACCTCGAACGTCAACGTCAAGGCGGGCGGCACCTCCTCCAACACGGTCACCGTCCCGGTGGGCGCCGACGGCAAGCTCTCGGCGCAGCTCAACTCCGGCAAGGCCGCGCTGATCGTCGACTTCGTCGGCTACTACCAGCCGGGCGGCGGCGACCGGTTCTCGCCGCTCGCCCCGACCCGCGTCGTCGACACCCGTACGACCGGCGGCGCCCTCGGCGGCGGCCAGACCCGCACCGTGAAGGTCGCCGGGGTCAACGGCATCCCGGCCGACGCCACCGCCGTCGCGCTCAACCTGACCGCCACCGGCGCGACCGAGCAGGCACACGTCATCGCCTACCCGGAGCCGGACAAGCGGCCGGTCACCTCGAACCTCAACCTCGACCCCGGCAAGGACAAGTCCAACCAGGCCCTCGTCCCCGTCGGGCCCGGCGGCACCGTCACCCTCTACACCAACACCGGCTCCACCCACCTGATCCTGGACGCGGTGGGCTACTACGCCAAGAACGGCAGCACCCTCTTCACGCCCGCCGTTCCGCAGCGCCTCGCCGACAGCCGCACCACCGGCAAGCTCGCCCCCGGCGCCACCGCCTCGGTCGCCGGACTGCCCGCGGGCGCCGTCGGCGCGGCCCTGAACGTCACCGCCACCGACACCACCGGCCCCGGCTTCCTCACCGTCTACGGACACGGAGGCACGCGGCCCGAGGCGAGCAGCCTCCAGACGCGCCCCGGCGAGACCGTCCCCAACCACGTCACGACCCCCGTGGCGGACGGCCGCGTCAGCATCTGGAACAGCTACGGCGGCAGCAACCACGTGATCACCGACCTGTTCGGCTACTTCACCCGGGGCTGACCCCACCCGCAGCACACCGGAGCCCCGGCCACCGCGCACACCGCGGTGACCGGGGCTCCCGGCGTGTCAGGGCGAGGGGGTGTCCGTGTCCGCCCGGGGGACGGCCTCCAGCAGCTCGCGCAGGTCCAGCGGCATGACGGCGATCTCGATGCTCCCGCCGTCCCCGTAGGTACAGGTGACGATCCGCGAGCCGGGGTTGATGACGATGCCCTCCTTCACGGAGGGGACCCGCACCCCGGTGGCCCGGCCACCGGGCAGCGGTACGGGCTCGCCGCGCTGCGGGACCCAGCGGGCCGCGCCCCCGTCGGCGTACACCCGGCCGGCCCGCCAGCGGCCTTCGCCGGCGGGCCGGCGCGCCATCCCGGGAATCCCGGGCACGGGCCCGTCGGCCGTCCGCGCGAGGTGCTTGCGCCGCAGCAGCCACGCGGCTCCGGCGGCCCCGGCGGCCCCGGCGGCGAGGAACACGTACTCGATCATCCGCCCATTGAAACAGGCCGGAACCCGCCGCCGGGCCGGGCGGCGGGCGGGCTCAGCCGCCGCTCAGCTGGGACGTGCTGGGGACCTTGTCGACGACCTCGGCGCCCGCGCTCTTGCCCGCCTCCTTGACGCTGCTGATGACGTCGTCGAAGGAGCTGATGTCGGCGTCGCCGGCCTCCCCCTTGCGCAACTTGGTGCCGAGGCCCTTGAGGGACGCGATGCCCGCCGTCAGCGGCGCCATCGCCTTCGACAGCAGCGGGTCGCCCTTGGCGTTGTCGGACGCCGCCTTCAGCCGGTTGTACGCAAAGGCTCCCGCGAGGCCCGCCTTGATGAGCGCGAAGGTACGGCCCTTCGCGCCCTTCTTGAACTTGCCCGCCCGGTACGGCTTGATGATCCACTGGTACGTCGCCCCGGCCGCGAGCCCGGCGTTGGCGACGAAGCGCGTCTTGGCGAACTTCTGCTTCTCGGCGCTCGTGGTGGGCGAGGGCTCCGCGGCGGCGGCCAGCTCGTCGGCTTCGACGGCGGACGGCTCGGCGGCCGTCAGCGCGGCCAGCTCCCCCATGGAGGCGGCCGAGAGCTCCTCCTGCCGGCTGCCACCGCCGTCGCTGCCGCATGCGGTGGCGCCGACCATCAGCGCGGTGGCCAGGACCACCGCCGTGACGGCGCGACGGAATCGGACGGTCGAGGGTACGGACACGGTTTCCTCCGGGGACTGAGGTGTCCCCCGCAGCCTCGCCCCGGTCCCCCGGCCCCGCCACCCGCGGGACCCGTTCGGGTTTGCCGTCCGCCAACGCGGCAACACGAGCGACATGCCCACACACACCCGAGCAAGCGCACGCGGAAGCAGTCAGGCCGGGCGGGCCGTCGCACTGGTGGCGGACGTACTGGCCTTCGTCATCGCCCTGTGGATCCTGATGTACCTGCTGGACGCCAACCGGGGCAACGAGCTCGTGGAGTTCGTCCACGACACCGCCAGCTGGCTGGCCGGCTGGTCCTACGACCTGTTCACCTTCAGCAAGGAATGGGTCCAGGTCGTCTTCGGCTACGGCGTGGCCGCCGTGGTCTACCTCCTCGTCGGCCACGCCGTAGCCGGCTGGCTCTACCGGCGCTGACGCCGGCCACGGCTCAGCCGCAGCAGTCCGGCTCCAGTCCGGCCGGGAGCGAGGCCCCGCCGAACACCTCGGTGGTGGCCTCGTCCCCGCCCAGCGCCGCCACGGCGAGCAGCAGGGACCCGGCGGTCCAGGTGGTCTGCTCCACGGGCCAGACGGCCTCGTCCTGGAAGACGTAGCCCGTCCAGTACATGCCGTTGTCGGCGCGCAGGTGGGTGATCGACCGCAGGATCTCCAGGGCCCGGTCGGACTCCCCCGTCGCCCACAGAGCGAGGGCCAGCTCGCAGGACTCGCCGCCCGTCACCCACGGGTTGGGCAGGACGCAGCGCACGCCGAGGTCCGGGACCACGAACTCGTCCCAGCGCTGCTCGATGCGGGCCTTGGCCTCGGCGCCGGTCAGGGCGCCGCCGAGGACCGGGTAGTACCAGTCCATCGAGTAGTGGTTCTTGTCGAGGAACCGCTCGGGGTGGCGCCGGATCGCGTGCCGCAGGGCGCCCGCGGCGAGCTCCCAGTCAGGCTGCGGCTCCTCGCGGTGCTCGGCGATGGCCAGGGCGCAGCGCAGTGCCTGGTGGATGGAGGAGGAGCCGGTGAGGAGGGCGTCGGTGACGGCGGTGCCGTCGGCCTCCCGCTTCCAGCCGATCTCGCCGCCCGGCTGCTGGAGCGTCAGGACGCACTCCACGGCCGCGTAGACGGCCGGCCACATGCGGTCGAGGAAGGTGTCGTCGCCGGTGGAGAGGTAGTGGTGCCAGACGCCGACGGCTATGTAGGCGGTGAAATTGCTCTCGCGGCTCGCGTCCTGCGGCTCGCTGGTGTCCACGCCGTCCGGCCGGTCGGCGTAGGCCGCGTACCAGGATCCGTCCTGGTTCTGGTGCCGCGCCAGCCACGCGTACGCCCGCTCGGCGGCCTCGTGCTCACCGGCCGCGTCCAGCGCCATCGCGGCCTCGGTGTGGTCCCACGGGTCGAGGTGGTGCCCGCGGAACCACGGGATGGCCCCGTCCGCGCGCTGGGCGGCGAGGATGCCCGCCACCGTCGCGGCGGCCTGCTCGGCGGTCAGTACGCCGTCCAGGACCAGGTGTTCGGTGCGCCCGGGCGAGCTCACTGGGTCGCGCCCACGGGGAGGTGGGGCTTGGTCGCGTACGCCACGAAGCTCTTGCCGATGAGCGGGTTCAGGGCCTGCTCGGCGAGCCGCGTGGCCAACGGCTTCTTCATGATGTCCCAGACCAGGAGCTTGTGGTACGCCTTGACGGGCAGCGCCTTGTCGTTGTCGACGCCGAAGGCGCACTTGAGCCACCAGTACGGGGAGTGCAGCCCGTGCGCGTGGTGCGTGCCGTACGGCTTGAGGCCCGCGGCCTTCATCTTGCCGAGCAGCTCGTCCGCCTTGTAGATGCGGATGTGGCCGCCCTCGACCTCGTGATAGGCGTCGGAGAGCGCCCAGCAGATCTTCTCGGGGCCGTAGCGCGGGACGGTGATGGCGATGCGCCCGCCGGGCTTGAGCACGCGCACCATCTCGGCGAGCACGCCCTTGTCGTCGGGGATGTGCTCCATGACCTCGGAGATGATCACGACGTCGAAGGAGTCGTCGGGGAAGGGCAGGGCGAGGGCGTCGCCCTCCATGGCGGTGGCGGTGGCCCCGGCCGGGGCCTCGCCGGCCTCCTTCATGGCGGCGAACCACTTGGCGACCTCGCGGATCTCCTCGCCGTTGCGGTCGACGGCGACCACCTGGGCGCCTCTCCGGTAGCACTCGAAGGCGTGCCGGCCTGCGCCGCAGCCCAGATCGAGTACGCGGTCGCCTGCGGCGAGCGGGAACCGGGAGAAATCGACGGTCAGCACGGGGTCCTGCCTTCGCGGTCGCGGGGGTGTGGGGCGGGGGTGTGGATGAGGCGGAGGGTCACCGCGCGCGGCAGGTCACCGCGCGCGGCAGGTCACCGCGCGCGGCGGGTGCGGGCGGCCTGCTCGATGGCGGCGCGGTAGTGCGCGGCGGTGCCTTCGGCGGCCTTGGCCCAGGTGAAGCGGGTCAGGACCCGTTCGCGCCCGGCGGCGCCGAGGCGGGCCCGCAGGTGCGGGTCGCCCAGCAGCCGGCCCAGCGCGGCGGCCAGTGCGCCCGCGTCGCCCGGGGGCACCGCGAGGCAGGTTTCGCCGTCGGGCCCGGCGACCTCGGGGATCGCACCGCCGGTGGTGGCGACGAGCGGGGTGCCGGTGGCCATGGCTTCGGCCGCCGGGAGCGAGAAGCCCTCGTAGAGGGAGGGGACGCAGGCGATCTGGGCGCTGCGGACGAGGTCGACGAGTTCGGCGTCGGTGATGCCCTTGACGAAGCGGACGGCGTCCTGGAGGCCGTACGTCTCGATGGCGCGGGCGACCGGCCCCTGCTCGGCGCGCTTGCCGACGACGACGAGGTGGGCCTCGGGCTGCTCGGTGCGCAGCTTCGCGAGGGCCTCGACGAGGTACACGAGCCCCTTGAGGGGGACGTCGGCGCTGGAGGTGGTGACGATGCGGCCGGGTACCTCGGCGACGGAGGCGTCCGGCGACCACAGGTCGGTGTCGGCGCCGATGTGCACGACATGGATGCGCTCGTCCCGGACGCCCAGGTGTTGGGCGATCTCCTGCTTGGAGGATCCGGAGACGGTGAGGACGGACGGGAGCCTGCGGGCCACGCGGCCCTGCATGCGGGTGAAGCCGTACCAGCGGCGCACGGAGGCCCGCTTCACCCGCCCCTGCGCGGCGTCGAGGTCGAGCTTGCGGTCGACGGTGATGGGGTGGTGGATCGTCGTGACCAGTGGTGCGCCGAGTTCGCCGAGGAGGCCGTACCCGAGGGTCTGGTTGTCGTGGATGACGTCGAAGTCCCCCGCGCGCGCGGCCAGATGGCGGCGGGCGCGCAGCGAGAAGGTCAGCGGCTCGGGGAAGCCGCCGGTCCACATGGTGGCGACCTCGACGGCGTCGATCCAGTCCCGGTACTCCTCGCGCTTGGGCGTGCGGAAGGGGTCGGGGCTGCGGTACAGGTCCAGGCTCGGGAGCTCGGTGAGCGAGGCGCCCGTGTCGAGCACCGGGTAGGGCTGCGCGCCGATCACTTCGACGGAGTGCCCCAGCTGTACGAGCTCGCGCGAGAGGTGGCGGACGTAGACGCCCTGGCCGCCGCAGAACGGGTTCCCCTTATAGGTGAGGAGTGCGATGCGCAGCGGGCGGTCGCCGTCGGTGGCGGAACCCGCGAAAGGGCTCGTCACCATGGCCTCAGCGGTCACTCTCGGCCCCCTTCTCCCTGCAACTTTCGCCGGAGCGTAACCGCTCGGATAATGTAGAACAAGTTTCAGACTTGATCCGTCGAAGAGCATTGAATCTACCGGCCGGAAACTACACCGTAAGAGGCGGAGCAGGTGATTCGCGCCACGACTGCGGCGCCTGCCATGCTGACTGCGGACCAGCCCGGAATCGGCCCGCGCAACGACACGGAACGGGACACATGACAGCGGAAGTGAAGGCCGTCACCACACCGGCGTCGCCTCCCCTGACGGAGCGCCAGGAGGCCCGCCGCCGCCGGATCCTGCACGCCAGCGCGCAGTTGGCCAGCCGGGGCGGTTTCGACGCAGTCCAGATGCGCGAGGTCGCGGAGGCGGCCGGCGTGGCGCTGGGCACGCTCTACCGCTACTTCCCGTCCAAGGTGCACCTGCTGGTCGCCACCATGCAGGACCAGCTCCAGCACATGCACACCACGCTGCGCAAGCGCCCGCCGGCCGGGGACGATCCCGCGGCCCGGGTCGCGGAGACCCTGATGCGGGCCTTCCGCGCCCTGCAGCGGGAACCGCAGCTGGCCGACGCGATGGTGCGGGCCCTGACCTTCGCCGACCGCAGCGTGAGCCCCGAGGTGGACACGGTGTCCCGGCTGACCACGGCGATCATCCTGGACGCGATGGGCCTGGAGGGCCCGCCGACCGCCGAGCAGCTCTCGGCGGTCCGGGTCATCGAGCACACCTGGCACTCGGCGCTGATCACGTGGCTTTCGGGCCGCGCCTCGATCGCCCAGGTCAAGATCGACATCGAGATGGTGTGCCGTCTGATCGACCTGACGGCCCCGGAAAAGGCCTGAAGCAGCCGCTGGGTCACGCGCCGGACTATTTCGGTGGACAGCGGCCGGACGCATGATCGATAGTCCGCCGCATGGCTTCTCTCGTGCGACACCTCACCATCGACTGCTCCGACGCCTACCGCCTCGGGCAGTTCTGGGCCGCCGTCCTGGACGGCTCGCTCGCCGACGACGATTTCCCCGGGGACCCCGAGGCACTGGTCAGGGCGCCCGGCTCGACCCTGCTCTTCGTGACGGTGCCCGATACCAAGACCGTGAAGAACCGGGTGCACGTGGACCTCCAGCCGCAGGACCGGACGCGCGACGAGGAGGTCGAACGCGTCCTCGCCCTGGGCGCCACCCTCGTCGGCGACCACCGGCGGGCCGACGGGGGCGGCTGGGTGACCCTCGCCGACCCCGAGGGGAACGAGTTCTGCGTCGAGCGGAGCGCGGCCGAAATGACGAAGTAGGCCTCGCCGGACGCCGGGACGCGAGGCGGGACGGCACCGGGGCCGAAGTGCCGCCGGCAGCGCCGCTTCGACCACACGACCCCCTACTCCTCCGGCGGGAAGACGGGTTCGCCCGTGGCGGCCAGGGTGATCAGGATGGCCTCCACCGGGCAGCCCTCCGCCGCCGTGAGGATCGGTTCGTTCGCGTCCGACTGAGCGGTGCGGGGGTGGGACTGGCGCGCCGAGTCCAGGACGAAGCCGTCCGGGGCGTGGTTCACGCACATGCCCGAGCCGATGCAGACCCCCCGGTCCACCTCGACCTGCCAGCGGTCACCCATCAGGCACCCGCCTCGTAGCCTGCCGGCAGGTGGATCATCTTGTGCTCCAGGTACTCGCTCAGCCCCTCCGGGCCGAACTCCCGGCCCACGCCGCTGTTCTTGTAGCCGCCGAACGGGCCGAGCATGTCCAGGCTGAAGGTGTTGACGTTGAAGGTGCCGGTGCGGATCTGCCGCCCGAAGTCGATGCCGTGCTCGACGTCGCCGGTCCAGACGCTGCCGCTCAGGCCGAATTCCGAGTCGTTGGCCACCCGTACCGCCTCCGCCTCGTCCCCGTACGGGATCAGGCAGACCACCGGGCCGAAGATCTCCTCGCGCGCGATCCGCATGGAGTTGTCCACGTCGCCGAAGAGGGTGGGCTCCACGTACCAGCCGCGGTCCAGGCCCGCCGGACGGCCGCCGCCCGACAGGACCTTCGCGCCCTCCTCCTGGCCGATCCGGATGTAGTCCAGGGAGCGCTGCTGCTGCCGCTGGGCCACGAGCGGGCCGAGCTGGGTCGCCGGGTCGAGGGGGTCGCCCACGACCAGCGCGCCGGCCGCCGCCGCGAGGGCCTCGGCCACCTCCTCGTACCGGCTGCGCGGGGCGAGGATCCGGGTCTGGGCCACGCACGCCTGGCCGTTGTTCATCCAGGCCGCGGGCACGATCCCGGCGACGGCCGTGTCGAGGTCCGCGTCGGGGAGGATCACGGCGGCGGACTTGCCGCCGAGTTCGAGGGTGACGCGGGTGAGGTTGCGCGCGGCGACCTCCATCACGCGCTTGCCCGCGGCGACCGAGCCGGTGAAGGCGACCTTGTCGATGCCGGGGTGGCCGACCAGGTACTCGCTGACCTCGCGGTCGGCGGGCAGGATCGACAGCACGCCCTCGGGGAGTCCGGCCTCCCGCGCGATGTCGGCCAGGATGTAGGAGTCCAGCGGCGCTTCGGGGGACGGCTTGAGGATCACCGTCGAGCCGGTCAGCAGGGCCGGGGCCAGCTTGGCCGCCGCCACGAACTGCGGGACGTTCCAGGGGATGACGGCGGCGACCACGCCCACCGGCTCCCGGCGCACCAGGATCGGGCCGAGCACGCCCTGGCGGTGCTCCTCGTACGGGTAGGCGCGCGCGACCGTGATCGCGGCGTCGTAGACCATCATCGGGCCCAGCGCCTGGGCGAGGACGCTCCAGGAGTACGGGGACCCGTTCTGGGAGCTGATCGAGCGGGCTATCTCCTCGTGCCGGACGGCGATGGCGTCCTTGATCCGGGTGACGACGGCGATGCGCTCGTCGAGCGTCATCCGCGGCCAGGGCCCTTCGTCGAACGCCTTGCGCGCGGCGGCGACGGCGCGGTCCACGTCCCTCTTGGAGGCGTGCGGGACGGAGCCGATGACCTGCTCGGTGTGGGGGGAGACGATCCGGATCGTGTCGGTGCCCAGCGGATCCGTCCACTCCCCGCCGATGAACAGTTGTCCGTGTTCCACGAGCTCGGTCATGGCTGAGGCCTCCTGCGGCTTGGCGTTCCAGAACTGATACCAGTTCTAGTTCGAGGAGTCCACGGCCAGGACGGAACAGCGGAGAAGATCCAACGACTAGTCAGAAAGCCCCGGAGGTGGTCGACTTGGGCTACTACTGAAACACGTTCTCGTCAGAGGGCGGCGACGGGCGGAGGGCTCATGCCGGAGGACACGTCACAGGTCACCGATCACGGCGGAGGCGTGTGGGGGATCAAGGTGCCCATCCCCGACAACCCCCTCGGGCACACCCTCGTCCACGTCCTCGACACCGACCGCGGCCCGGTCCTCGTCGACACCGGCTGGGACGACCCCGAGTCCTGGGACACCCTCGTCGCCGGCCTCGCCGCGCTCGGCACCGCCGTCACCGACGTCCACGGCGTGGTCATCACCCACCACCACCCCGACCACCACGGGCTCTCCGGCCGGGTCCGCGAGGCGTCCGGCGCGTGGATCACCATGCACGCCGCCGACACCGAGGTCGTCGTCCGCACCCGCGCCTCCGAGCCCGGCGTCTGGTTCGACTACATGAGCGCGAAACTCGCCGCCGCAGGAGCCCCCGAGGAGCACATCGCCCCCCTGCGGGCCGCCCGCGCGAGCGGCCGCATGCGGACCCTGCCCGGGCTGCGCGCCGCCGTGCCCGACCGGGAGATCGTCCCCGCCGAACTGCTCCCCCTCGCCGGGCGCCGACTGCGCGCGATCTGGACCCCCGGCCACACCCCAGGCCACGTCTGCCTGCACCTGGAGGAGGCCCACCCGGCGAACCTGCCCGGCAACGGCCGCCTCTTCTCCGGGGACCACCTGCTGCCCGGGATCTCCCCGCACATCGGCCTGTACGAGGCCCCGGAGGACACCCGCGTCACCGACCCCCTCGGCGACTACCTCGACTCCCTCGAACGCATCGGCCGGCTGGCGCCCGCCGAGGTGCTCCCGGCCCACCAGCACCCCTTCACCGACGCACCCGCCCGCGTACGGGAACTGCTGGACCACCACGAGGAACGGCTGGCCGGGCTGTGGGCGCTGCTGGCCGAACCGCTGACCCCGTGGGGGCTCGCGGAGCGCATGGAGTGGAACCGGCCCTGGGAGCAGATCCCGTACGGCTCCCGCAACATCGCCGTCTCGGAAGCGGAAGCCCACCTGCGGCGCCTGGTCAAACAGGGCCGCGCGGAAGCCGTCCCGGGCACCGACCCGGTGACCTACCGCGCCGTGTGAGGACTGCGGTGCGGCGCTGTACGGGGCTCGGGCGCGGCGCCGTACGGGAATCGGGCGCGGCGGCGTACGGGAATCGGGCGCGGCCCGCCGGGGGACTCGGGCGCGGCCTGTAAGGGGCTCGGGCCCCCGGCGCCCCGGAGTCGGCAGGCTACGGGCCGGTAGAGTGAAGCCGTCGTCCACACTTCCGTCCGGGGGGAAGCCGGTGCGAATCCGGCGCTGACCCGCAACCGTGACCCCTCGGCACCGACCCGGCGGGAAGCCGGAATGCCCCGTACCGGAAGTGCGCGGCTCGCGCCGCCGGATCCTCCGGCGGCCGGCACCGTCGAGGTAAACGGAGCCGGAGCCCGGTGCCAGTGCGTGCCCGCCTCCGGTTCCCCAGCAGGAGAGGCACCCTCCCCCATGAACGTCCGTCGCAGCGCAGCCGCGCTCGCCGCCTCCGCCGTGCTCCTGTCACTTATACACATCTTCACATGCCACCGCATCATTAGATGTAGAACTCGGGTGTACCA
>NZ_JARAYQ010000450.1:0-3855 GCF_033794505.1 Streptomyces sp. MB09-01
CCCCGCCGCACGGCCGCAGGGAGCGCGGAGACGCGTACCGCCGCCAGCAGCGGCAGCGCCACCAGCAGGTGCACCAGTGCCACCCACGCGCCGTCCCGGACCGAATCCGTCAGGGCCGGCCGGACCAGCCCGCCCAGCGCCACCACCGCCGCCAGGCCGGCCGCCACCGCGGCGCCCCAGGCGCGCGGCTCCCGCCAGGCCGCCGCCGTGCCCAGGGCCGCGCCCGCCAGCAGCAGCGCCGCCGGAGCAAGCGCCTGCGCCGCCGAGTCCGCCGACCACGACTGGGCCACCCCGATCAGCAGCGCCGCCGCCGTCAGCACGGCCGCCGGGACCGCCGCCGCCCGCGCCCGCAGGGCGAGCGCCGCATCCAGTGCCGCCGTCGCCAGCAGCGCCCAGCCGAACTCCAGCGGGCCCGCCTGCGCGGCCAGCGCCGCCAGCGGTAGCGGGAACTGCGCCGCCAGCACCGCCGCCGGCAGCGGGAGCCGCAGCTTCCGCAGGGCCGAGCCGTACCCGGCCCACACCGCCGCGAGCACCGCGGCCGCACCCGCCGCGTACCCGGTGCCGTCGGCGTCCGGCATGCCGACCGCGTACAGCGCGTACGCGTCCAGCACCGTCAGCAGCAGCCCCACCGCGGCGACCGACTCCGCCGTCGACCGCAGCCCCCGGCGCAGCAGCGGTACGGGCGCAGCCAGCGCCGCCGCCGTCACCGCGACCAGTACCGCCGAGCGCCCGGCGATCCCCATGGACCCCCAGCTGACCAGCGTGAACGCCAGAGCGGCCACGGCCAGCAGCACGGCGCCCAGGGTGAGCAGCACGTTCTGCGCGCTCGGGGCCGAGGTCTCCTTGGGCGGCCCGGCGGGCACGGCGGCCCCCCAGCCGGCGGGGGCGGGGACGGGTCCGGGCTGCTGGAGGATGCGCAGGAGCCAGTCCCGGCGGGTCAGCAAGTGGAGCCGCCGGGCATCGAGTTGCACCAGCTCACGGTCGATGAGCGCCAGCTCTTCGGCCGGTGGCAGAGGGTTGTTCATACCGGGAGTGTGGCGCCGGTCACGCCGTCAGGACATGGGTGTGCGTACTCAGATCCGCACTGAGTACGCAGCGGGAGGGAAGCGGTTTGAACCAGCCCCGAGGCTTCTGTATTGTTCGGTGCGTTCCCGGGCGATTAGCTCAGCGGGAGAGCACTTCGTTCACACCGAAGGGGTCACTGGTTCGATCCCAGTATCGCCCACCGGGACAGGCCGGTCCGTCGCAAGACGGACCGGCCTTCCGCATGTACGGGGCCGTCTGCGCTAGGCCGCCGTCGACAGGTCCGGCCGCAGCGGCCAGTGCGGATCGACCGGCTCCGGCGTCCCCTGCCGCGCGAACCACGCCTGCAGGCCCCGCGCCTGGGCCGCGTGCCAGACCGCCTGCAGCGTGTGCAGCTCCGCCGGCGACAGCCGCTCCAGCCGGGCCGCGAACCGGCGTCCCACCGCCCGTACGAGCTCCAGCGAAGCCATCGCGTCCGCCGCCGCGTCGTGCGCGCCCTCCAGCTCGATCCCGTAATGCGCACACAGGTCCGTCAGCGTCCGCCGCCCCTTGCGGTACCGGTCCAGGTGCTTGTCCAGCACCCGCGGATCCAGCACCGTCAGCGGCCGGTTGTCCAGATACCGGGCCAGGGACGAGGCCCGGTGCCGGCGCAACTCCCGGTCCAGCAGCGTCAGATCGAACGGCGCGTTCATCACCACCACCGGCCGGGCGGCCACCTGCTGCTCCCCGAGCGCACGGGCTATCTCCTCCACCACGGGCGCCGGCCAGCGCCCGTGACGCTGCAGGTGCTCGTCGGTGAGCCCGTGCACTTCCGTCGCGCCCGGGGGCACCGGAACACCGGGATTGACCAGCCAGCGCGTGGTGCGGACCCGGCCCCCCGCACACTCCTGCACGACGAGCGCGGCGGACACGATCCGGTCCTGCTCGACGTCCACCCCGGTGGTCTCCGTGTCGAATGCGGCCAGCGGGCCCTCGTACCAGCGTGTCATGGCGAACTCCTCGTCCCCGGTCGGCAGATGGGGCGCACCTGGATCACGCCACCTTCGCCCGCATCGGTGATACCCGGGCTGTTTGCCCCGTACGCCGTTTGCGACGACCCGGGTGCGGAGACAACATCCATGGGGGGCCGTACACATGACCGGTCGTCACCCCACCCACCACCGACGGCAGAGCCCGGAAGGCATGGGGAGCCGGCCATGGCGCTCGCGCAGCCCGAACCGGGCGGGGTGCTGGCGGGGCAGATCGATCCGCGGACCGGAACACCGGACGACGCGCGGACCGGACCGCTGCGCGGCACACTCGCCACCACCGCCTGCATGGAAACCCTTCAGGTGGGATACCTGCACGCCGTCGCCGCCGCGGCCGGCTGCTCCCTCTCCCAGCCCTTTCCGGACAACGGCATCGACTGGCACGTCAGCCACGGCGCCCCCGAGCACGTCGTCGACGACGAGGTCACCATCAAGGTGCAGTTGAAGGCGACTTACCAGATACCGCCCCGGCCGGCCGGGCCCACCTTCGCCTTCACCCTCGACAACGAGCACCTGGTGAAACTGGCCCGCACCCCGGTCGCCGTGCACAAGATCCTCGTCGTGATGCTCGTCCCGCGGGAGCGCGACCAGTGGCTCGCCGCCGGGCACGACCGCCTCGACCTGCGGCACTGCTGCTACTGGACCAATCTCGCCGGACACCCGGTGACCGGCCGCCGCCGGACCACCGTGCGGATCCCGACCACGCGGATCTTCGACGACCGGGCGCTGTGCGAGATCATGACCCGGGTCGGGTCGGGAGGGACACCCTGATGCACTGGCACTCGCCGAACCTGGAACCGCTGCCGTCCCCGGACTACGGCGGATTCACGGACTCCGCCCACCCCGCCGCCCCCGATCCCGCGCACGTCGACCCGGCCGTGCTCGGCGCGCTGCTGCACCGCCACGGCTGGCAGCGCCGGGGCGGGGCGGCCGGCCGGTACGGGCGCTGGACCCCGCCCGCCACGCACCCGACGGCCCGCCCCGCCACCAGCCTGCTCGTCCCCGAGAGCCGTACCTTCCCCGACTGCGCCGACCTGCTCGAAGAGGCGATCACCGCCCTCTCGCGCAGCGGCCTGCCCTCCGCGCGGGAGGTGCTCTACGGGCTGAGCGTGCCCAGCGACGAGATCCACTGGGACCGGGAGATACCGCAGGGGGCGTACGGGCTCCAGGGCGAGGCCGCGTGGACGGTGCAGGAACAGCTGCGCTCGGCCGCCCGTCAGCTCCTCCTCGCCGGGGCCCTGGCCGAACGGGCCCGGGCCGGGTACTACGGCGCCCGGCACCGGGCCAAGGCCGAACGGGCCCTGGACGGGGTCCTGGTGGGCCCGCACCCGGGCGGCCGGCGCCTGACCGCGTACGTACCGGTGGACGGCGGCCGGGGCACCGTGACCCGGCTCCACCACGCCCTGCACGCGGCCCGCGAAGCCGTGGACTACCAGCGGGCCACCGGAGGCATGGAGGCCTTCGACGCCGCGGTGCGGGCCGGGGTCAGCCGGGAGCTCGCCGAGGCACTGATCGCGCTGGTCCGGGGATCGGAGGGGGCCCGGATCGCGCTCGCCTGGGCGCCGGCGGCGGGGGTCCCGGCGGGCGCGATCCGGGCCCCCTCCGGTCCCCGGGCCACCGGGATCAGTGCCCTGGCGCTCATTCACCGCTGACGTTGCCGTAGACCGTGCAGGTTACAGCCTACGTGGCGTCCCTAGCACTACAAAAAACATCATATAATACGGGACATCGTAAGCGATGATACGCGTGGGACAGGCGGCGACACGGGGCCACGTAAAAAGAGCGAACGAGGGGAGAAGAAAAC
>NZ_JARAYQ010000451.1:0-3823 GCF_033794505.1 Streptomyces sp. MB09-01
GAGGGTCAAGAGGCAAGGGCAGGGGGAGCGGACGGGGCCGGGTCTGCTGCCGGGGCTTCCGTGCGCTTCGGGGCGACGCGTCAGGGGTGAAACCCGGTTACCGGCTACCGGTAACCGGGCACGTTTCAAAAGGAGTTGTGCGGTGGGAACGTCGGCCGCATGATCCCCGGATGGACGACATGCCGAGACGGATCCCTGATTCCCTGCCGGCCCTGCGCGGGGCGGCCCGCCGAGCGGGCTTCACCCTGTCCTGCGAGGAGCGCACCGGCAGCCTGCTGGCCCTGCTCGCGGCCACCCGCCCCGGCGGCCGCACCCTCGAACTCGGCACGGGCGTGGGCGCAGGAACCGCCTGGCTCCTCAGCGGCATGGACGGAGCCTCCCGCCTGGTCACCGTCGAACTGGACGAGGCCGTACAGAAGGTCGCCCGCGAGCAGTTCCGTTCCGATCCGCGGGTGACCTTCGTGGCGGCGGACGGCGGTGCGTGGCTGGAGGAGTACGAGGGGGAACCGTTCGACCTGGTCTTCGCGGACACCTGGCCCGGCAAGTTCACCCACCTGGAACGGGCCCTTGCGCTCGTGGCCCCCGGCGGGACGTACCTGATCGACGACCTCCTCCCGCAGCCCGCCTGGCCGGAGGGCCACGGCGCCTCGGTCCGACGCCTGCTGGCCGAGCTCGAAGAGCGGCCGGACTTCCGTACCGTCCGCATGGCCTGGACGAGCGGCCTGCTCATGGCCGTGCGTACGGGCCCGAGCGGCAGGTGGTGATCCGGCCGGGCCGGTAGCTGATGATCCGGTCCGGTCCGGTCCGGTCCGGTCCAGTCCGGTCCGGTCCGTTCCGGTCAGTGCAAGCCGGTTCCGGCCGGCATCCGGCCGTACCGCCGCCGGCGGTCAACTCCCCCAGGGCGTCGTACTGGTGGTCCGTACGGCGGACGCGGCACGATACCTGTCATGACGACCGAAGGTACGCAGAACAGCGCAACGGCCCAGTTCCTCGCCGCGCGGGACTTCCTGCTGGAGCGCCGCGGTGACTACGAGGCCGCCCACACCGGATTCACCTGGCCCCGCCCCCGCCGCTTCAACTGGGCCCTGGACTGGTTCGACCACATCGCCGCCGGGAACGGAGCCGATGCCCTGCGCATCGTCGAGGAGGACGGCACCAGCGAGGCGCTCACCTTCGCCGAGCTGGCCGCCCGATCCGGTGCGGCCGCCAACTGGCTGCGCGAGCAGGGCATCGCGCCCGGCGACCGGATCCTCGTCATGCTCGGCAACCAGCGCGAGCTGTGGGAGGTGATGCTCGGCGCGATGAAACTGCGCGCCGTCGTCATCCCCGCCACCCCCCTGCTCGGCCCGGCCGACCTGCGCGACCGGGTCGAGCGCGGCCTCGTGCGCCACGTGATCGCGCGCGCCGAGGACACAGCCAAGTTCGACGAGGTGCCGGGCGGCTACACCCGGATCGCCGCGGGGCAGGAGATCCCGGCGGGCTGGCGCCGCCTCGCGGACATGGAGAGCGCGGACACCGCCTTCACTCCCGGAGGGGAGACCCTCGCCACCGATCCGCTGATGCTGTACTTCACCTCCGGCACCACCGACCGCCCCAAACTCGTCGAGCACACGCACGCCTCCTACCCCATCGGGCACCTCTCCACCATGTACTGGCTCGGTCTGCGCCCCGGTGACGTGCACCTCAACATCGCCTCGCCCGGCTGGGCCAAGCACGCCTGGTCGAACCTCTTCGCCCCCTGGAACGCCGGCGCCACGGTCTTCGTCCACAACTACACCCGCTTCGACCCGGAGCGGCTGATGGCCGAGATGGACCGGCACGGCGTGACCACCTTCTGCGCGCCGCCCACCGTGTGGCGCATGCTGATCCAGTCCGACCTCACCAAGCTGGCCCGGCCCCCGCGCGAGGCCGTCGCCGCGGGTGAGCCGCTCAACCCGGAGGTCATCGAGAAGGTCCGCGAGGCCTGGGGCGTCACCATCCGGGACGGCTTCGGCCAGACCGAGACCACCCTCCAGGTCGGCAATTTCCCCGGGGTGCCCGTCAAGCCCGGCTCCATGGGCCGCCCGGCGCCCGGCTACGAGATCGTCCTGGTGGACCCCGTCAGCGGAAAGGAGTCCCCGGACGAGGGCGAAATCTGCGTGAACCTGCGCGCCCGGCCCGCCGGCGTGACGACCGGCTACCGCGACGACCCGGAGCGCACCGCCGAGGCCATGGCGGACGGGCTCTACCGCACCGGCGACATCGCCGCGCGCGACGCCGACGGGTACCTCACCTACGTCGGGCGCTCCGACGACGTCTTCAAGGCCTCCGACTACAAGATCAGCCCGTTCGAGCTGGAGAGCGCCCTGCTGGAGCACGAGGCGGTCGCCGAGGCCGCCGTCGTGCCGGCCCCCGACGCGCTGCGGCTGGCGGTCCCGAAGGCGTACGTCACGCTCGCGGGCGGCTGGGAACCCGGGCCGGAGACGGCCCGGGTGCTGTTCGAGCACTCCCGCGCGGTGCTGTCCCCGTACAAGCGGATCCGCCGCATCGAGTTCGGCGAGCTCCCGAAGACCGTGTCCGGCAAGATCCGCCGGGTCGAGCTGCGGGAGCTCACCACGGCCGGCTCGACGGGGGAGTACGACGAGGCCGACCTGGGCTGAGCCGAGCAGGTCCGGGCTGGCGTACGGCGACCCGCTCAGCGGCCCGCTGTACGGGAACCCGGCCCCGTACGGGAACCCGGCCCCGTACGGGAACCTGCGGCCGGGGCCTTACGCCGGGAGGTGCGCCTCGATCGCGGCGACGACCTCGGGGGCCTCGGGCTCGGTACGCGGGCGGAAGCGCGCGACGACCTCTCCGGCGGGGGAGATCAGGAACTTCTCGAAGTTCCACTGGATGTCCCCCGCCGCGCCGTCCGCGTCCGGGGTCTTCACCAGCTCCTCGTACAGCGGGTGCCGGTTCTCCCCGTTGACCTCGGACTTCTCCAGGATCGGGAAGGTGACGCCGAAACCGGCCGCGCAGAAGGTCTGGATGTCCTCGGCGTTGCCGGGCTCCTGCTCGCCGAACTGGTTGCAGGGCACGCCGATGACGGTGAAGCCCTTCTCCTCGTACTTGAACTGCAGACGGGCCAGCCCCGAGTACTGCGGGGTGAGCCCGCACTGGGAGGCGGTGTTCACCAGGAGGATCGCCTTGCCCTTGTACGCCGCCAGGCTCGTGGGCTCGTCGGACAGGGTGGTCAGCGGGATGTCGTACAGGCTCATCGGGCTCTCCTCGGCAGGAAGGGCGACGGCCGGCGGCGGCGGGCGGCCGGCAGGCGGTAAGGACGTAGGCAAGCAACGCCTACGAGCTTAAGCGCCCCTCCTGCGGGTCAGGCAAGATCCAGAAGAGGTGGCCTTAGGCCCCCGATCCGACCAGGTCGTCCGCCGGGTCGTTGACGGGCTGCGGCATGCCGGTGAGGTCCATCACGAACAGCGGTATCCCCAGATCGTCCGCGCGGGTGCGGGCGTCGTCCGTGTAGCCGGCGAGGGCGAAGTAGACGCTGGTCGCGGAAGCTGTGAGTCCGTTCAGCCAGACGCACTCCACCGCCCGCAGCCCGGCCGGCGCGGTGGTCGGGTCCACCTGGGCGACCAGCCCGGGTGCCCGCAGGTCCACGGCCGCCGAAGGGATCGGGCGTGCGTCGGGCTGCCGCACGTCCTGGAAACCGAGCCAGCGCAGGTACAGCGCGGCCGTGGCCACCGCGTCGCGGGCCGTACGGATGGTCACCGGCCGGAAGGCGGGCCGCGGCAGCGGCGTGTGAGCAGGCTGCCCGACGGCGGCGGCGGCGGGGCGGTCGGCGGTCCCCCTGCCG
>NZ_JARAYQ010000452.1:0-3810 GCF_033794505.1 Streptomyces sp. MB09-01
GCGTAACCTTCCTCCCCCGCCCCGCTGGATTCGGGGCGGGGGAGGAAGGTTACGCCGCTGCGGCGTGGTCCTGTTCGGCTTCGATCGTGGCGTTCCAGTCGCGCTTGATCGCGCGCCAGCCCTCGTCCGTTTCGCCCAGGCGCCAGTAGCCCGAGATCGAGAGGCGTTCGCGGGGGATGCCGCGTTCCAGGCGGAGATGGCGGCGGAGGTCCTTGACGAAGCCGGCCTCGCCGTGGACGAAGGCGTGGACGTCCGTGGAGGGGAACTCCAGGGCGGTGACCGCCTCCACCAAGGCTTCGCCGATCGGGCGGCCGGCGCGGTGCAGCCAGACCGGGACGACGCCGTTCGGAGTGGCGACCTTCAGCTCGTCCTCCGGGCCCTCGATCTCCACGTAGGCGTGGACCCGCGCGCCCAGCGGCATCCGCTCCATCGCCGCGGCGATCGCCGGCAGCGCGCTCTCGTCGCCGACCAGGAGGTGCCAGGCGGCCGTCGGGTCCGGGGCGTAGGCGCCGCCGGGGCCGAGGAAGTGCACCCGCTCGCCGGGCTGCACCCGCGCCGCCCAGGGGCCGGCCACGCCCTCGTCGCCGTGGACGACGAAGTCGAGGGTCAGCTCCAGGTGCGCCGGGTCCCAGCTCCGCACGGTGTACGCGCGCTGGCGCGGCCACTGCGCCCGCGGGAAGTGCGCGCGGATCTCCTCGAGGTCCCAGGGCTCGGGGTAGACGACGCCTGCCGGGGGAAACAGGATCTTGACGTAATGGTCGGTGTACTCGCCCGCGTCGAATCCGGCCAGGCCCTCACCGCCCAGCACGAGCCGCACCATGTGCGGCGAGAGCCGCTCGGTGCGTACGACGACGGCGGTGCCGACGGTGCGGGCGCGTCCTTCTGCCACGGTGTCTCCCCTGACTCCCCTGAAACTTAGCCTTACCTAAGTTAGCACCTCAGTGGAGTAGTGCACCGCTCAGACGGGAGACTGCTCCACCGAGACCCCACCGATGGGCTAGTGCCTCGACGAGTTCGGGCTGCGCGGGGGCCGCGGGAAGGGCGGGATCGAACTGCGGCAGCGGCACGTCCGAAGCCACCTTGACCACCTTCGGGGCCACGGCCAGATACGGCCGCGACTCGTCCAGCCGCCTGCGCTGGGTGGGGGTCAGCTTCGACTTCGGGTCGTCGACCGCGGCGATGATCCCGGCCAGGCTGCCGTAGGCGTCGAGGAGCTTCGCCGCCGTCTTCTCGCCGATGCCGGGGACGCCCGGCAGGCCGTCGCTCGGGTCCCCGCGCAGCAGCGCCAGGTCCGCGTAGCCGGGGCCGTCGACCCCGTACTTCTCGCGCAGCCAGGCCTCGTCGGTCACCTGCAGGGTGCCGACGCCCTTGAGGGGGTACAGGACCCGGCGCTGCCGGGCGTCGTCCACCAGCTGGTAGAGGTCGCGGTCGCCCGTGACGATGTCCACCGGGCCGCCGGCGCGGGCCGTCAGCGTGCCGATCACGTCGTCCGCCTCGTATCCGGCGACGCCCACCCGGGCGATGCCGAAGGCGTCCAGCGCGGTCTCGATGATGGGGACCTGGGGGACGAGGGTGTCCGGGGTCTCCTCGACGTCGGGTCCGCTCTCGATCTCCACGGCGACCCGGTGGGCCTTGTAGGAGGGGATCAGCTCCACCCGCCAGTGCGGCCGCCAGTCGGCGTCCATGCACGCCACCAGATCGTCCGGCCGGTGGTCCTGCACGAGCCGGCCGATGAAGTCGAGCAGCCCGCGCACGGCGTTGACCGGGGTCCCGTCGGGTGCCTTCACGGAGTCCGGCACACCGAAGTAGGCGCGGTAGTAGAGGGAGGCGGTGTCAAGGAGCATCAGGCGTCGTGTCGTCACGGAGACGATGATGCCGCAAGGCCCCGGCACGGACCGTGAGCGGTCGGGTACGGGAAGGCCCGTGCACGCGAAACCGGGGGCGGTTGCTGCGTAAGGTGCTTACAGCACACCGATGTGCGACGGACATGGGGAGGGCAGCCCCGACATGAACGACAGGGACGGCACCGACGGTACGGACGGCCTGAGCGACAAGCTGACCGACAGGGACGAGAAGAGCAAGGACAAGGACGGCAAGGAGCCGCTGCGGGTGGGAGTCGCCGTGCGCAAGCGGCGCCGCGCGCTGCACCTCACTCTGGCCGCCGTGTCGGCGCGCAGCGGCCTGTCGGTGCCCTTCCTGAGCCAGATAGAGAACGAGCGGGCCCGGCCCAGCATGCGATCTCTGGAGCGGGTCGCGGACGCGCTGGAGACCACGGCCGTCGAACTGCTGGCCGCGTCCGACACCGCCCGCACGGTGGACCTCGTACGGGCCGGCGACCAGACCGGGCTGGGCCCGGTCAAGGGCGTACGGCCCCTCGTGCGCGGGCACCACCAGCTGCACGCCCTGGAGTTCACCGGGGACCAGGACGCGGGCCGCGAGTACCAGCACCGCAACGACGAGCTGATGTACGTGGTCGAGGGCGCCTGCCAGGTGGAGGCGGAGGGGCGGGCGTACCGGCTGGAGAGCGGCGACGCCCTGTTCCTGTCGGGCGGAGTGCGCCACCGCTGGCGGGCCGTCACCGAGGACACCCGGATCCTGGTGGTTGCGGTGGGCGAGCACATCCACGCCACCTCCGAGCCGCCTTCGCCGGGACACTGAGCAGGTGCGCGTCGTCTCGCTCGTGCCTTCGCTGACGGAGGCGGTGGCCGTGAGCGCCCCCGGCCTGCTGGCCGGGGTCACGGACTGGTGCACGCACCCCGCGGACCTCGGGGACGCGGTGCGGATCGGGGGCACGAAGAACCCCGACGTACGGAGGATCGCGGAGCTGCGCCCCGACCTGGTCATCGCCAACGAGGAGGAGAACCGGGCCCCGGACCTCGCGGCGCTGCGGGCGGCCGGGCTGGAGGTGCTGGTCACCGAGGTACGGGACCTCCCGCAGGCGCTGCGGGAGCTGGACCGGGTGCTGGTGGGGGCGCTGGGGCTGACGAGGCCGGGGTGGCTGGCGGACGCGGAGCGTGCGTGGGCCCGGGTGGAGCCGGTCGGAGCACTCACCGCTTTCGTGCCGATCTGGCGGCGGCCGTGGATGGTGCTGGGCCGGGACACCTTCGCGGGGGACCTGCTGGCGCGGCTGGGCGTGCGCAACGTGTACGCCGGGCACCCGGAGCGGTATCCCCGGGTGCCGGTGGAGGAACTGGCGGCCCGTGGCTGCGATCTGGTGGTGCTCCCCGACGAGCCGTACCGCTTCACGTCCGAGGACGGCCCGGAGGCCTTCCCCGGCCTGCCGGCCGCCCTCGTCGACGGCCGGCACCTGACCTGGTACGGCCCCTCGCTGGCCACGGCGCCGGCGGTACTGGCGCAGGCCCTTCGCAGGGCTGGGCGGAGGGCTTAGCGGGGGGCGGCGAGCAGGCGGCCGGTGAACAGGCCGCGCAGGGTGTGCGCGGCGGCCAGGAGCCAGGCGGTCAGCAGGGCGAGGAACAGTGCGGTGGAGAGCCAGGCGAAAGCGGTCAGGCCCGTGTGGTGGGCGAGGCCCGCGGCGCCGGTGACGCAGGTGCCGACGGGGAAGGTCAGGGCCCACCAGGTCATGGCGAAGCCCATGCCGTTCCGGGCGGCGCGGACCAGCAGGGCCGCGGCGAGGGCCAGCCACAGGAGCGCGAAGCCCATCACGGGAACCCCGTAGACCACGGCGAAGGCCGACAGCGCACCGGCGTAGGGGGCGCCGATCGACTGGTGGGCGACGTCGGCGAGCTGGTTCACGGCGGTGGTGGACTGGCCGAGGGGGCCGAGGACCAGGAAGAGGGTGGGGGTCAGGGC
>NZ_JARAYQ010000453.1:0-3734 GCF_033794505.1 Streptomyces sp. MB09-01
GCCCCATCCCCCGCCGGGGCCGCCCCCCGAAGTCCGCGGAATGACCGCACCCCAGGGGCCGGCCCGCGCTCGGCGCGGTCCGGCCCCTACCTTCCCTCCCTCTATACACTGTGCGTATACACACGGTGTAGAGTCGTCGGCATGTCCATCGGTCACACGCTCCTGGGCCTCCTCGAGGCCGGCCCGCGCCACGGTTACGACCTCAAGCGGACCTTCGACGAGAAGTTCGGTCACGACCGCCCCCTCGCCTACGGGCAGGTCTACTCGACCATGTCCCGCCTCCTGAAGAACGGCCTCGTCGAGGTCGACGGCGTGGAGAGCGGTGGCGGCCCCGAGCGCAAGCGGTACGCCATCACCGACGCCGGGATCACCGACGTCGAGGCCTGGCTCTCCCAGCCCGAGAAGCCCGAGCCCTACCTCCACTCGACCCTCTACACCAAGGTCGTCCTCGCCCTGCTCACCGGCCGCCGCGCCGACGAGCTGCTGGACACCCAGCGCGCCGAGCACCTGCGCCTCATGCGCATCCTCACCCAGCGCAAGCGCAAGGGCGACATGGCCGACCAGCTCGTCTGCGACCACGCCCTCTTCCACCTGGAGGCGGACCTGCGGTGGCTGGAGCTCACCGCGGCCCGCCTCGACCAGCTCGCGCGGGAGGTCCGCTGATGATGACCCCGGCCGGTTCCCTCCTCGCCGCGACGGACCTGCGCAAGGCGTTCGGAAGCACCAAGGCCCTCGACGGCGCCGAGTTCTCCATCCACCCCGGCGAGGTCGTCGCGGTCATGGGCCCCTCCGGCTCCGGCAAGTCGACGCTGCTGCACTGCCTCGCGGGCATCGTCCCTCCCGACTCCGGCTCCATCACCTACGCCGGACGCGAGCTCAGCTCCATGGGCGATGCCGAACGCAGCGAGCTGCGCCGCACCGAGTTCGGCTTCGTCTTCCAGTTCGGCCAGCTCGTACCGGAGTTGACCTGCGTGGAGAACGTCGCCCTCCCGCTGCGCCTGACCGGCGTCAAGCGCAAGGAGGCCGAACGCATCGCCCTGCACCGGATGGAGCAGCTCCAGGTGGAGGACGTCGGGGCCAAGCGGCCCGGGGAGATATCCGGCGGCCAGGGGCAGCGCGTGGCCGTCGCCCGCGCCCTGGTCACCCGCCCCCGGGTGATCTTCGCCGACGAGCCCACCGGAGCCCTCGACTCCCTCAACGGCGAACTCGTCATGCAGCTGCTCACGGAGGCCGCGCGGTCCGCGAACGCCGCCGTCGTGCTCGTCACGCACGAGACGCGCGTGGCGGCCTACTCCGACCGCGAGATCGTCGTGCGCGACGGGAAGTCCCGCGACATGGAGCGGATCGTATGAGCCGGCTCCAGGTCTGGGCCCGCGATCTCGGCATGGGCACCCGCTTCGCCTTCGGCGGCGGCCGCGAGGGATGGACCCGCACCCTGCTCACCGGTGTCGGTGTCGGCCTCGGCGTCGCCCTGCTGCTCATCAGCACCGCGATCCCCGGCGCCCTCGCCCAGCGGTACGAGCGCGGCGACGCACGGTCGACGTTGAACTCCGAGCGGGCCGACGCCCCCGGGCCCGACACCCTGCTGATCGCCCGCATCGGCCAGACGTACCGGAACAAGGACATCGACGGGCACATGATCCGGGCCGAGGGCCCGGACGCCCCGCTGCCGCCCGGTCTGAAGCGGATCCCCGGCCCGGGCGAGATGGCCCTCTCCCCCGCCCTCGACGAGTTGCTGAAGTCCTCCGACGGCGCCCTGCTGCGTGAGCGGCTCGACGCGCGCGTCAGTGAGATCGTCGGCGCCCCGGGGCTGGTCGGCCCCGGCGAACTGCTCTTCTACCTGGGCAGCGACACCCTCCGGAAGAACGGCCCCGAGGACTACCGCGTCCAGCGCGTCACCGGCTTCGGCCACGACACGGACCGCGAGGGCCTCGACCCCGTGCTCATGCTGATGGTCGTCCTGACGTTCGTCGCCCTGCTGATGCCCGTCGCCGTGTTCATCGCCACCGCCGTCCGCTTCGGCGGGGAGCGGCGCGACCGGCGGCTCGCCGCCCTGCGGCTGGTCGGCGCCGACGGCAGGATGGTGCGCCGGATCGCGGCCGGCGAGGCGCTGGCCGGCTCTCTGATCGGACTGGTGCTGGGCGCCGGCTTCTTCGCCGTCGGCCGCTCCCTGGTGGGGAGCTTCAGCCTCCAGCAGCGCAGCGTCTTCCCCGCCGACCTGGACCCGGCGCCCTGGCTCGCCGTGCTGGTCGCCCTCGCGGTGCCCGCGGCGGCGGTGGCCGTGACCCTGTTCGCGCTGCGCGGCGTGGTCATCGAGCCGCTGGGCGTCGTCCGTACGGCCAAGCCCGCCCGGCGTCACATCTGGTGGCGGCTGCTGCTCCCGCTGGTCGGAATCGGCCTGCTCCTGCCCATGGGCGGCCGCGGCAACGACCACGGCAGGTTCAACCAGTGGCAGGTCGCCGGAGGCGTGGTGCTGCTGCTGGTCGGGGTCACCGTGCTGATCCCCTGGCTGCTGGAACGCTTCGTCGCGAAGATGTCCGGCGGCCCGGTCTCCTGGCAGCTGGCCGTGCGCCGGCTCCAGGTCAACAGCGGGGCCGCCGCCCGCCTCGTCAACGGCATCGCCGTGGCCGTCGCGGGCGCCATCGCCCTCCAGATGCTCTTCGCGGGCGTCGAGGGCGACTACACCAGGGCGACCGGCCAGGATCCCGGCAGGGCCGCCGTCGCGGTCTTGGTGAACCGCGATGCGGGGACGCGCATGGACGACCTCGCGCAGCGGATCTCCGCCGTACAAGGCGTCACCCGCGCCGTCCCGCTGACCTCCGCGCAGGCCGCCCACCAGGTGCCCGCGGCGGAGGAGACGGTCCAGGTGACCATCGGCACCTGCGACGCGCTCGGCGAGGTCGCGACACTCGGCTCCTGCAAGGACGGCGACGCCTTCGTGGTGACCGGCTCCCGCTCGGAGGACGTCTACGGGGGCGCGGCGAAGCCCGGCGACGAGCTGTTCGTCGGCGACGTCAGGGGGTACGGGTCCGGGTCCGGGACGGCCGACAGGCCCGGTCCGGCGAAGTGGAAGGTCCCGGCGGACGCCCGCACGGTCCCCAGCCGGGAGGACCCCACCGGGCAGCTGCGCGGCGGTCTGCTGGTGACCCCGTCGGCCGCGCCGAAGGAGATCGGCGAATTCCCGGACGCGCGGATCTTCGTCCAGGTCGACGAGTCCGGTCCGGACGCCCTCGACCGGGCGCGCAACGCCGTCTTCAAGGCGGACCCGTTCGTCACGGCGATGACGCTGCGGCACAGCGCCGAGGCCGCCGGCTACTCCTCGATCCGCACGGGGCTGTTCTTCGGCGCCACCGCCGTACTGGTCCTGATCGGCGGAAGCCTGCTCGTCTCCCAGCTGGAGCAGTTGCGCGAGCGCCGGCGGCTGCTCTCCTCCCTGGTCGCCTTCGGCACCAAGCGCTCCACGCTGAGCCTGTCCGTGCTGTGGCAGACGGCCGTGCCGATCGTGCTGGGCCTGGTGCTGGCGGCCGGGGCGGGCGTGGGGCTGGGCGCCGTCCTGATGAGCATGGCCGCCCGGCCGGTCCGGATCGACTGGGCGTCGGTGCTCGGGATGACGGCGGCCGGCGCGGGTGTGGTGGTCGTGGTGACCCTGCTCAGCCTGCCGCCGCTGCTGCGGCTGATGCGTCCGGACGGCCTGCGTACGGAGTGACCCCTGTACGCCCCCGACCCCGTACGCC
>NZ_JARAYQ010000454.1:0-3689 GCF_033794505.1 Streptomyces sp. MB09-01
CCCCGGCCCCGCAGCCGGCGCCCGCCGAAGTCCCCGCGCCGGTAGCCCCGGCGGTGCCGGACGACGGCGCGGACCTGCTCACCCGCGAGGTGCGGATGATGTGGGAGAACGCCGGGATGCCCGGCCGCACACACGTCGTCAAGGCCACCCGGCACCCCGGGCAGCGGCACGACATGACGATCCTGCTGCGCGCCTCGGAGACCGGACGGCCGATCACCGGCCTCTCCGAGGACGCGGTCGCAGCCCCGTTCGGCGTGCCGTCCAGCGACGTCGTCCTGTCGGAGGTCGCCAGCCAGCCCGGCCGCCAGGGCGGCCCCGGCTGGCTGGAGGCCCGCATCACCCCCGACGCCAACCAGCGCCGCCGCACCAAGCCCACCGACCAGGAGAAGTGGACGGACCGGGTCGCCGGACCCAAGGGCGGCGCCCCCGGCTCCGAGCTCGTCCACACCAGCCGCGACAACGAGCGCGGGGTCACGTTCTACCGGGCGAGGATGGCCGACTCCACCGACACCCCGCGCATCGACCTGCCCAAGCTCTGCCGCGCCCAGGGCCTGCCCGAGGACGACAGCCGCGTCTTCGTGCTGGTCGAAGGAGCCGAGTTCCTGATCAGCGTGTTCGACACCCCGCCGCTGTCCCCGACGTTCCCCGCCACCCGCGAGCTCCTCACCCCGGACGCCAAGGGCATGTACGTGTGCGGGCTCAGCATCACCGGCCAGCCCGTGCACAACTTCGTGTTCCAGCACGACAAGAACGCCGCCAAGCACGGCCTGGTTCTCGGCGTCACCCGCGGCGGCAAGACGCAGTTCTTCGCCGTCACCATGGTCGCCGAGTCCAACGCCGGACAGGTCGTGTGGCTCTCGTCCTGCTTCAGGGACGAGAAGACGACCGCCCTCGGTGAGCACATCGACCGCCAGGGCATCACCCCGCTCTACATGGCCCGCCAGCTGCGCGCGGCCAAGGCCCTGTGCCAGATCCGGGCGGAGATGCCGTGGGCGCACGACGGCAAGCCGCACGACTACAAGCCCGGCGACCGGCGCTGCCCCTACAAGCAGCTCAACGTCTACGCCGACGAGTTCATGACCGCGAGCCAGGACCCCGAGTACGGCGAGTTCATCCAGGCCGACGGTGACGCCCTGACCGTCATGGGCCTCAAGTACGGCATCGGCTTCAACCCGGCCGGACAGAGCCCGTTCGCGCACAACGGGTTCTCCACGGAGATGAAGGACAACCTTCGACAGAACAGCCGGCCGGTCATCTTCAACATGGGCAGCCCCGGCGCCACCCGCAAGGCCGCGGAGGGAACCATGGAGAACGCCTACGACGTCCCGACCATCCCCGCCCGCTACGCCCCCAAGGAAGGCAGCGCGATCGAGCGGGCCATGGCCGGAGAGGCCGAACCCGAGAACGGTGTCTCCACCGGCGGTGTCGCGGTCGTGGTCCTCGACAACGGGCGGGCCGTCCTGATGAAGGCGCTGTACGTCGACTTCGACGAGGACCTGGCCGACCTGTTCCCCAGCGAGGTCCACCGGCTCACCGACCACGAGATCAGCGAGCTGACCAAGCTCGGCCTGTGGTTCGACTGGAGCGAGCCCGAGCCGCGGCCCGGCGAGTTCTGGCCCGAGCCCGACGAGGACGAAGACGGCGACGGCAAGCCCCGCCGTCGCGGCGGCGGCAAGGGAGGCGGCCGCGGCTCCAAGGGCGGCGGCCGTTCCGAGAAGGTCGCCTCGCCCCGCCAGGCGCTGGAGGCCATCAAGAGCCTGACCGACGCCTGACCCACCCCGCCCATCCCCGGGGCCGGCCCGCCCGAGCGAGGCCGGCCCCACCCGACCCCTTGTGAAGGAGCACCACCCGTCGTGGCTCTCTCCGTCTCCGCCACCGTGCTGCTGGGCATCATCGTCGTCGTCCTGGTCAAGGGCGGCTACGTCCGTATCGGCTCCGCGCTGGTCTGCGCCCTGTTCGGCTTCACCCTCGCCGCGACCGGACTGGCGCCGGCCATCAACAGCGGCCTCGCCGCGCTCGCCGGACTCGTCTCCAGCTTCTGACTACGCCTCGGTCCATGGCGGGTCGGGCGTGTAGTTGAGGCCGTCGCAGAAGCGGCAGTCCCACTCCGACGGGATCTCCCACTTGTCGACCCACCAGCCGACCTGCCTCCCCACGAAGTAGTTGTCACCCCCGCACCACCCGCAGTCGAAGACGAACTCCACCTCACACCCCTCCCCTCGCGCCTGATGGTCCGAGGATGCCCGGGGCGCGTGTGCGGTCACTACCCACCCGCCAGCCACAACTCCCCTGCTACGCAACGCCGAAGGGCGCCGCCGGACATGCACCCCGGCGGCGCCCTCCGACGTCGCGCACCCGCTCCCCCACCGCGCCCTCCCGGCCCGCCACGGCCAGGAGGGCGCTCCCCTTCCCGCGTGATCGGAGAACCCCCGATGGACCCCCTGCACACCCAGTCCGGCATGCCCGAATCCGAATCCGAAGCCGCGGCCGAAGCCCGCCGCCTGATCGACGACTGGGCGGCCCGGCCCGTACCCCACCACCCCACCTCGTTCCGCGACCACACCGAACCGCCGGCCTTCGGCACCGCCCCGCCGGTGAAACAGCCCGACCACCGGATCGTCCCGGCCTGGGCGGCCGGGATCGCGGTCGCGAGCATCGGCGTCGGCGCCGGGGTCACCGGCATCGGCTGCGGCGCCTGGCTCGTGCTCCAGGGCCTGTCCTCCGTCACCCTCACCGGCGTCCTGATGGCGACCCTGCCCTTCGCGGCCATCGCGACGGTCGCCACCGCCATCGGCGGCGCGATCAGCAAGGCCCGCGCGGCCGTCACCAAGAACGTCTACGAGGGCCCGGTCACCCACCACACCGAGATCCACAACAACAGCACCACCCGCGGCGCCTTCTTCGCCCGCACCCGCAACGAGATCCACTGACCCACCCACCAGACCCTTCGGCACAAGGAGCAGCCACGCCATGCCCCACAACGACAAGCCGGTCAACGGCCACGACAACCCGTCCTTCCTCGACCTGCTCAACCAGCTGCCGCCCGAGCCACCGGCCCCCGAACTGCACGGCACCACGCTGCGGGCCAGGCTGCGCGCCGCGTGGAGGGAGTCGTGGGAGGAGGGCGGCTTCCTCCACCAGCGCTGGGAGGAGGTCTTCCAGGCCCGGCACGGCAGCTGGCACGAGGCCGCCACCTGGATCAAGACGACCCTCCTGCTCGGCGGGCTCAGCCTCATCGTGCTGATGCTGGACGCCGCCGGCGACGTCGTCACCGCCGTACTCAAGGGCCTGTCCGACCTCCCCGCCACCCACGGCGGCGACGGCAGCGGCCTGTGGGGCACGGTCGACCACCCCGTCCGCGTCTTCCTCGCCGACCAAGCCGCCCACCTGGCCGTCGCCCCGGCCGCTCTGTATGCGTTCTGGCAGCTGACCGGCCTGCTCGGCCTGGTCGGCGGGTTCCTCGGCAACGCCGGAGCCCGCATCGCCTGGCTGCTGTTCGGCATCGGCAGCCTCGCCATGATCTGGGCCGCCGCCCCGGCCGGAGGCCGCGCCGCCGCCACCGGGCTCGCCGCCCTCATGTGGGCGCTCGCCAGCATCTTCGCCCTGCGCGGCCTGACCCTGCGGCCCATCGTCCACAACCACCCGCCCCAGTTCCAGCCCCAGTTCAACCCCGCACTCCACCTCCACGC
>NZ_JARAYQ010000455.1:0-3688 GCF_033794505.1 Streptomyces sp. MB09-01
GGCGGGCGGGGGTCAGCCGGTCTGGCCGTGCAGGTACAGCGCCCAGGACAGGAAGCCCACCGAAGCCGTGCACAGCAGGGTGCGCCACACATTCGCCCGGGACCAGGGACCCTCGAAGGCACGGCGGACCGCTGCCGGGTCGGGCATCCGGTCGACGGGACCGGCCTTCTCCAGCATGTTGTTCAACGGGATGTTCACCTTGTTGGTGACCCCCATCGAGACGATGTAGCAGACCAGCGCCGCGATCAGCGGCGGCAGCACCTCGCGGCCGTCCGAGGGCACGTGGAGGGCCAGAGCCAGCGCGGTGAACAGGAACGCCCCGATGTAACCGAGGACGAACCAGCCGTTCAGGATGGCCACGTTGATGCGCTGCATGACCTCGATGACCGTACGGTCGTCGGTGCGCTTCAGACCCGGCATCACGGAGACGGAGAAACCGTAGAAGAGGCCACTGACCAGTCCCGTGGTGAGCGTGGCGGCGATGAGCGAGGCCAAGCGTGCGGTCTCCATCGTGCGTCCCCCTGTTCGTCCGTCCGCCAAGTCTCTCGGTCATCGATTCTTCGGGAACGGGTCATCGAATCGTCAAGTCATGGGGATCATACGGGCGCGACCGCCTGCAGCGGCGGGCGATTCGAGCCACCCTCGAGTACTTCTCGAGCAGCCCACCCCCCTGTCAGGCGGCGGTCGGGCTCCAGCCGGCAGCCAGACCGACCGGCACAGAACCACGGCCACGCTGGAGTGGCCCGGCCGACGGCCATCCCGCCACGGTCGCCACCGACCCCCAGGACGATGGCCACCGGCACGACGCAGAGCTCGGGCACCCCCTCGAGACGGCCCAACCAGACCGGCCGGACAGTGACATGCCCCCCCTGCGAAACGGGCGCTGCGGACGATGACGTGAACCTCGCCGATGCCGGTATCGGCGCGGGCCTCCCACCCGGCGATCACCCTGCATCCGCGGAAGATGACGCCCACCGCCTCGACCGTGCAGACCCCGTCGACGACGAACAGGGCACCCAGGGCCTTCGGACCGGTACCGCTCCCGACACGGACCCAGGCGGCGACGATCCACGGCCCACGCGGGCCCGCGCCGACGGCAGCATGCACGGCGCGGGCGCAGACGGCCGTGGCAACCTGGGGGCGGCGGTCAGCACCGTCATCGTACGGATCGGGCGGGAACGCCATGGCGGTTACTCCTCCAGGCGGGCGTGTGGCGCACAGTCTCGAACCGGGACCGCCCACTCTCCAAAAGCCGAACACGGCCGGCCACCACCCGACACTGGCCGCACCCGTCCACGAAACCCGGCCGGCGATGCCTGTCCACACAACCCGCACCCACAGCGCACACCTCCCGTCCGGCACTGCCCCACCCCCTCCAGCCGGACAGGAGGGCTCCCCGACTCCCCCAACTCCCCTACTCCCCCTGTGTCTCCGTGAACGGTCCCAGGACCACGGCGCCAAACAGCACGTACCGGTTCCCGGCGGCGGCGATGGCATGCCGGTAGGCCGACGCCCCCGCAATCGAATCGCCGGCCTCGTCCCGGCTGAACCGGGCCGTGCACAGCACAAAGCTGTGGTGGCAGACCGTCGTTCCACGGTGCTGCACCACAGGTGGCGCCCGAGCCGACCTTGTTCTCGTTGCGCAGGCATCCTCGGCCAGAGCGGCGATCACGTCGTCGACCGTCGCCTACTCGGAACCGGTCGCCACGTTGCCCGGCATCAGTATCGACGGCGCGCGGCCCCGCTCACCGCCGACGACACCGCAGCCGCTCAGCACCAGCACCAGCACCAGCACCAGCACCAGCACCAGCGGGACGACCAGGACCCGCCGTGGGCCCGGCGTTCGCCGTGCGGATCCCGGACGCCGTGGCGCGTACGGGGTACTCAGCGAAACCGAGGCCGGGATGGGCCGGGGGCAGGCCAGGCAGAGGGAGTCGGCGGAGGCCGGGCGCAGGGGGCCGCCTCCCGCCTCCCCCTTCGCCTGTGTCCATTCCACTTCGAGATCGGAGGTCCTGTCCCCGGCCTTACCCACCCCGATCCTCGCTGCTGCAACCTCTCCTGACAGGACATCACCGGCGCATCCCGCCCCCTGCCGGGCGCCGCACGCCATCCGGAGCCCGTTCGGGGGCCATCCGGAACGTCCCCGGCATGGCGCGCGGGCCGGGCGGCGGCGCGCGGTGGATGCCGGGGGCGATCCCTCCCACCCTGCAGGAGGGTCCCGTGTGCGAGCCGGCCTTCAAGGAACGCGAGGGCCCCGGGCGGGCCGGAGCGGGCGATCACGGCGACAGCCAGGCAGGCAGGGGGCTTCGGGCGTCGGGCGCGCCGCTGTACTGGCGTTCGCACTCGCGCAGGGTTCCTGGCAGTGGTTCGCCACGTACATCGAGGTGACCCTGTTCGCGGTGGTCTTCGCCTTCCGGGGGCAGCGGGCATGGAGGCCCGGCGTCCGGTCGGCGTACATGCGCACTCTGCTCGCCTCATGCTGTGACCGGGAAGGTTCGCCGGGTTGCTCGTTGTGCTGGTTGGAAATTGAGTTCACCAACCAGCACGGGGATGCGGGATGGGGCAACCAGTTCGGGTTCGCAGGCTGACCGAGCAGGAGGGCCAGAAACTCCAGCACATCGTCCGGCGGGGCAGTACCAGCTCGGTGCGGTTTCGGCGCGCGATGATGCTCCTCGCCTCAGCTGGCAGCAGCAGCAGCGTCCCGGTCAACGCAAGGCACCGGTGGGTGTCGTGTCACCGGAAGTTCGGGCGGGTGCCGGGGGGTAGGGTGCGGCCCGTGTCCGGGGATCAGCGTGACCTCGTCGGTTACGGCGCCGAGCCGCCGCATGCCGCGTGGCCCGGCGGTGCCCGCGTCGCGGTCAGTCTTGTCCTCAACTACGAGGAAGGCGGCGAGCAGAGCATCCTTGAAGGCGACCGCGCCTCGGAGGGTTTCCTTCACGAGATCGTCGGTGCGCCGCCCGTGGTGGGCGGGCGTGACCTGAACGCCGAGTCGATGTTCGCCTACGGTGCGCGCGCCGGTTTCTGGCGCATCCACCGCACGCTCACCGCACACGGTGCACCGCTCACCGTCTACGCGGTGGGCCGGGCTTTGGAGCGCAACCCGCACGCGGCGCGCGCGATGGGCGCGGCCGGCTGGGAGGTGGCGGGCCACGGCTGGCGGTGGATCGACTACCGGCACGTGCCCGAAGACGTCGAACGCGCCGACATCGCCCGTTCGATCGCCACGATCGAGCGCCTCGTGGGACGCCGGCCCGTCGGCTGGTACACCGGCCGCACCAGCCCCGCCACCCGGCGCCTGGTCGTAGAGGAAGGCGGCTTCCTCTACGACAGCGACGACTACTGCGACGACCTGCCGTTCTACGTGGACACAGCCGGCCGCCCGCACCTCGTGGTGCCGTACAGCCTGGATACCAACGACTTCAAATTCCTGATCGTCCACGGCTTCACCACCGCGGACGACATGCTCGCCTATCTCATCGACACGTTCGAGGTACTCCACGCCGAGGGCGCGCAGCGGCCACGGATGATGAGCGTCGGCATGCACGGCCGGATCATCGGCCGGCCCGGCCGTATCCGCGCCCTCGACGGCTTCTTGACCCACCTCACGCAACGCGGCGGGGCATGGGTCGCCACCCGCGAACAGATCGCACGCCACTGGCTCACCACCCACCCACCCCCACACCCACAC
>NZ_JARAYQ010000456.1:0-3648 GCF_033794505.1 Streptomyces sp. MB09-01
ATGCAGTTCTGGCGTGGTGAATGACGGCGGGAGAACGCGGTGCCCCCGGAGGGAGAAGTCCCTCCGGGGGCACTGGTCTTTCAGTGGTGCGGGGTGGGGCTATGGGTTGGGGGTGTAGTTGGTGATGGGGATGTAGAAGCGCTCGTGGTCGAGGATGCGGTCGACGTCGTACCAGCGGCCCAGGCGGCGGCCGGCTTCCTGGTTGACGTCGCTGTTGACCCAGCGTGCGGAGTAGTGGTTTTCGTACTGGGCGCCGTCGTGGAGGTAGCGGCCGGCGCCTTCGTAGGTGGAGGCGAAGGCGTACTCGTCGCAGTCGTAGGGTCCGCTGGCGGCAGGCAGGGAATCGCGCAGGTCCTGCATGGCCTTGGTGCGGCAGAAGTTGCGGACGATGCGCCGGTTGTCGTTGTAGCGGGTGTTCTGGTCGGTGCCCTTGGCCTGGGCCAGGCGGTGGACCGGGTCACCGGGGGTGGCGCCGGTCAGGTGCTTACCGGCCTGTGCGGGCATGGTCGCGCCGGGGTTGGTGCGGGCCTCCTGCAGGTGCCTTCCCACGCCCCCCACGTACGGGTCGGAGGCGTCGTAGGACATGCCGGGCACAGCGCGGTCGAAGACCGAGCCGAGCTTGTGGGACTGCAGGTAGTAGGCGGAGTCGAAACGCATCCCGCCCTCGGGTGACTCTGTGTCGAGGAACTGGAAGAACCAGGGTAGGTCGAACTCGTACTCGATGTGGAAGACGCCGGTACCGATCTGCTCGCCCATGTGCTGGGCGGGCTCTGAGGCCTGCGAGAGCAGGTCCAAGTGGGCGGAGCCGTCCTTGCGCCAGTCCTTGATGGACTTCTCGGTCTTGTTGCGCAGCCCGCCGAAGCAGGCGTTGGCGTCGTTCTGCGGATAGTTGTCGTCGAGGTAGTTGCCCTCGCACTCGATCTCCGCACTCATCTCCGCGCCGGCCCGGGCGAAGGGACCGGTGGCCTGCATGACGTCCACATTAAGGCGGAAGTCGGCCCAGCGGGAGGACGAGACGTGCGCGGCGCCGCCGTTCTTGCCATAGCCGAGCAGCTGGTTACGAGACAGGAAGACCCCCACCGTGCGGCAGCTCGGCCACGGGAAGACCCGGCACTCCACCGCCGGCATGGCCACCATGTGGATCTGGCAGTACGAGTACCGGTTCTTGATCCACCCCTCATCCCGGGACGCCTGGTCCGCGTGACGCTCGCACTCCTGCCCGTCCGCGTACTGGTAGACGTCGGCGGGGATCTCACCGCGCGGGAAGCGGGAGGAATCCACCACATAGGACTCCGGCTCCGCAGCGGCCACCGCCGGCTTCCCCGGCCTCTTGAGCTTCGAGGGCCCGTCACTGGACGCGGGTGAGACACCCAGCGCGTCCAGCGACCCGCCACTACGGTTCAGCTCCTCGATGACCTTCTGCGGATCCGCGACCAGCTCCGGATCCGAGATCACGTACGGAATGACCTTGTACGTCACGTCCTTGTCCGGACCGCCCTTGGAACCAGGGCCGGTCGCCGGGTCGGCCTGCGCCGGTAACGCCCCGGCCGCCAATATGACCGCCGACACCGCCCCCAGCATGGCAGCCTTCACAGCAGTAAACCTCACTGGCACTCCCCCATGTCATCTCGGTCAACGCAACCCAGGACACAACCCCAAGTCCGAGGCCGCCTCCTGTCGGCGAGACCAACTTGTTAAAGACAAACCCCATCCAAAAACGCGTCAGAGATCGACAACAAGCCGACTCTCAGCCACCTCAGCACCCCCACACACCCTTCACCCCCGCAACGCAAACCGTTCACCCGGCCCCCAACCGGCCGCCAGCCCAAGACGGCCACACTGCAGCGCAGGCGCATCCACCCCGGTCGGGGACGGAGCGGGCGCCCCTACAGTGTTGTCCGGCGGGGGCGCGGGCACCCGCGGGACCCGAGAGAGAAGCGTCCATGGCTGCCGCTGCCGCTGCCGCTGCCGTCGCCGAAGGACAGCTGTACCGCGACCTCGCTCCCGACATGAAGGCACGCGACCGGCGCCTGCGCGTGACCAAAGTCGGAGAGACACGCGCCGAACTCGTCGTCGAGCACGACCTCGCCGGTCTCACCGGCAAGACCAGCGGGACCAGCTGGAGGGCCACGCCCCTCTGGTCCTCGATGAGGCCGGAAGGATCCGGCTCGACGGCTGGGAACTCGTCGGAAGTGGCCCTGTCGTGCCGTCGACCACGCACTGGTCGGCCTACGACGGCCAGCGCGGCCGCCCGCGCGCTGAGGTCTTCCGGGCGGTGTACGCGTGCGGATGGCACGGCGCAGCGGATTACCCCCTCGACTGGGACACGACCGGCGACCAGCCCCTGTTCGAAGCGGACGTCGACCTCGTGGGACCGCTCGCGGACTGGACCGCTCGTCTGTCCGTCGTCCGCGATACGGCCGTACCGCTGCCCGAGCCGCTGGTCACACTCCTAGTCGACATGGCCGAGCAGCAGACCAGCACGGCCGCGGACGCGACGGTCTGCGTGCCGGCGATGTCGGCTTCGATCGGGGGGTATAGATGGCCCAGATCCCGGATGAAACCGCCGCTCGCTCACGGGAACCCGGCGTTCAGGAGTCAGCCGGAGGAAAAGCATTGGTGTTCAGCAAGGTGAGGCCGAGGTGGGTCAGCGTATGCAGGGCGGTCCTCCGCTCCCTGGTGAGCGTGGTCAGCCCAGCGCTGCGCAGGGTAGTGGCGTGCTCGCTGGCGCTGGCAGGTGATATGCCCGCCCGCAGCGCGAGTTGCGTGGTAGTGCAAGCAGGATGGTCGGCGATCACGCACAGCACGATTGCCCTGGTACGGCCGAGGAGCGCGGACAGAGCCGGCGGCACTGGGGCATCGCCCTGCCGCCTGCGGTTGAGAGGAGCCCACATGGCAGCGGCGTCGACCGGATTGTTCAGAGCCGGATACAGCATGACAACCGTGTCGGTCGCAGGGCTGGCGAACAGCTGGGGGACCGGACCGCAGAACACCGACGGAGCCAGAACGAACGGACGACCTCTTAGGTGGAAGTCGGCCCCTGCTTGGAGCAGTGGTCGATAGCCCGGGATCTCCAGAACGGGCGGCTTCCATACGGCCATCGGGCGCAGGCTGTCCAGCAGCGACCCCACCCCGCCCTGAACCATAAGCCGCCCTCGCCGTGCCACCTCCCCCTGCAGGTGATGTTCGATACGCCCCCAATACGGGGCAACTGCGACATGATGGCAGTCCTGGAGTGCAGCGGCCAGCCTTCGGATCGCCCGCGGTTCGGCATCCATCGCTTCAGCCAGCCACGGTGTCCGCCGCGCAATTGTGCGCGGACGTACGGAGAACTCCGTGCGCAGCCGCCGCTGCGGCGCACTGATGAGCCGCTCCTTCCCCTCCTCCATACAGCCCGCCGCTCCCACCAAAGTGAACAGATCCACCAGCCCGGAAACATGGCTGAGAAGCCGCGCCGTCTCCCTCCCGTCGGCGCCGATCCGCGGACTGGTACGCGCACGCCACCCTCCGAATAGCACTTCACGGTCACGCCACTGCATTGTTCGCAAGCTCAGCTCTGTCTCTCCCAGCGGCCCCAACACCGTGACCCGTAACCGTGTCAGGTCCTCGGCAGTGAAGTGAACCCGCAACACCACATCCCCCTCCCCC
>NZ_JARAYQ010000457.1:0-3616 GCF_033794505.1 Streptomyces sp. MB09-01
TCCACCGAAGTGGACGGGGTATCAACTTCTGGCGTTGATTTTTGGCACGCTGTTGAGTTCTCAAGGAACGGACGCTTCCTTTGTACTCACCCTCTCGGGTTTTCCTCCGGGCTTTCGTTCTGTGTTCTTGCGTTTCCGACTCTATCAGACTCTTTCGGGCCCGATTTCCTCGGTGCTTTCCAGTTCCTGCGCCTTCGCGCTTTCCCTTTCCGGCGATTCCGACTCTATCAGAAGTTCTCCACCGGATTTCCCGGCTTGAATTCCTGATTGAGGAGTCGGCTGCGCCCCGCTGGAATCAAATTCCTCGATGGGGGCAAGGCCTAGTCTAAACCATCACTGCCGAACTTGTCCAGTTCGAGGCAACCGTTCGAATCTACCTCCCCACGGGCTCCGTGTCAACGGTCTTCGCGGGACGACGAGGAGACTAGCAGCTCAGCAGGCGCGTACGCACATCAGGCCGCGGTCGGGAGCGTCGCCGTACGGTCGGCGGCCTCGACGTCGCCCACCTCGCCCGCGCGGGAGGCCCTGCCGCCCAGGACGAAGACGTAGAGCAGGAAGGCGGCCTCGGCGACGACGCCGATGGTGATGCGGGCCCAGGTGGGGAGGCCCGACGGGGTCACGAAGCCTTCGATCAGGCCCGAGACGAACAGCACCACCGCGAGGCCGATGGCCATGCCGAGGGCGGCGCGGCCCTGTTCCGCCAGGGCGGTGCGGCGGGTGCGGGGACCCGGGTCGATGACCGTCCAGCCCAGCCGCAGGCCCGTGCCGGCGGCCACGAAGACCGCCGTCAGTTCGAGCAGGCCGTGCGGGAGGATCAGGCCGAGGAAGACGTCGAGGCGTCCGGCGGAGGCCATCAGGCCGAGGCCGACCCCGAGGTTGGCCATGTTGAGGAACAGGATCCACAGCACGGGGAGTCCGAGGAAGGCGCCGAGGACGAGGCAGATCGCCGCCGCCTGGGCGTTGTTCGTCCAGACCTTGGCGGCGAAGGAGCCCGCGGGGTGGCTGGAGTAGTACGTCTCGTACCCGCCGCCCGGCTGCGTGAGCGCCTTCAGGTCCGCCGGGGCCGCGATGGCGCCCTGGACCTCGGGGTGCGTGGCTATCCACCAGCCGATGAGCACGCCGAGCGCCGTGGAGAGCAGCGCGGTCGGTATCCACCAGCGGCGGCTGCGGTAGACCGCAGCCGGGAAGGCCGCCGTGAAGAAGAGGGCGGCGTCGCGCCAGCCGGCCCGGCGGGTGCCGGTCACCGTGGCGCGGGCGCGCGCGACCAGCTGGGTCAGCCGGCCCGTGAGCATGGGGTCGGGGGTGCTGGACTGGATGAGGGAGAGGTGGGTGGAGGTGCGCTGGTAGAGCGCGACGAGTTCGTCCGCCTCCGCGCCGGTGAGCTTGCGGCCGCGGCCCAGGAGCTGCTCCAGGCGGTCCCATTCCGCGCGGTGTGCCGTCACGAAGACGTCGAGATCCATCCGGTTGCCGCTCCCCTGCCCCAGGTCACCTGCTGCTGCCTATTCCTCGTGTGGTCAGCTTGGCAGACTGGATGCCGTTGGGGCGGGGCAGGTCATACGAGAGGTGCTGCGGTGAGCGATCTGGTGACGGGGGACGCGGTCGTCCTGGGGTTGCGGCCCGCGAGGCTGCCGAGCCGCGGGCTGGCGATCCTCCTCGACCTGGTCGTGTACGTCACCGGGTACGTGCTGCTCTCGGTCGGGCTTGCCCTGGCGACCGCCTCGCTGGACGACGCCGCCCAGGCGGCCGTGGGGGTGGCGAGCTTCCTGCTGTTGCTGGTCGGCGTGCCGATCGCCGTGGAGACGCTGTCGCACGGTCGGTCGCTGGGCAAGCTCGCCTGCGGGCTGCGGGTGGTGCGGGACGACGGGGGGCCGATCCGGTTCCGGCACGCGCTGGTCCGCGGGGCCATGGGAGTGGTGGAGCTGCTGCTGACCTTCGGGACGGTGGCGTGCATCGCCTCGCTGGTCTCGGCGCGCGGGCGGCGGGTCGGGGACGTCTTCGCCGGGACGCTGGTGGTCCGGGAGCGGGTGCCGGGGGCCCGGGTGATGCCGGTGCCTCCGCCGCCGCCGTGGCTGGCGGGGCGGTTCACCGGGCTGGACCTGTCGGCGGTGCCGGACGGGCTGTGGCTGGCGATACGCCAGTACCTGACGCGGATGGACCAGCTGGATCCGCAGGTGGGCGCCGCGATGGCGGCGAGGCTCGCGGACGATCTGGTGGCGCGTACGGGGGCTCCCGCGCCGGCGGGGGTGCCCGCTGCCGCGTTCCTGATGGCCGTGGTGCACGAGCGGCAGTCTCGGGACGCCGCCCGGGCCTTCCGGTCCGCCGCTGCCGCTGCTCCCGCGCCGGCGCCCGCCTTTGCGCCGGCCCCCGCTCCCGCCGGGTTCGCGCCGCTGCCCGTGCCGGCCCCCGTGCCGACGCCGGCTCCCTACGTGGCTCCCGCGCCCGTGGCTCCCGTGGAGGCTCCGCGCGCCGGTGGGTTCGCGCCGCCCGCCTGAGCGCCGCCCGCCTGCGGGGTCAGTGCTCCTCGAAGGTGGAGGGCGGGGTCTCCAGGTGTTCGAGCTCGATGCCGGGGGCCGAGAGCACCACGTCGCCTGCGATGTGGATCGTGTGGACCTCGCCCGTGTCCAGGGCGCTGACCTGGTACTCGTCCACCAGGAGCGGGCCGCTGTCGGTGGGGTGTTCCTCGCGGGCCAGCAGGGCCCACGCCTGGTCGACCGTACGGGGGGCCAGGACCGGATCGGTGAGGGCGAGGAGCCGTACGCGGGTGGCGGGGGCGCCGGGGGTCAGGCGCAGCAGGCGGGCCGTGGCGACCAGGAAGGCCGGTGAGGTGCCGGTGAAGCCGGGGGCGGCGATGTTGCCCTCGGTGGCCTCGGTGCCGGTGGGGTCGGTGCGGACCCAGGTGACGCCGTCGATGGCGGCGCCGCGGACCTGCCAGCTCGCGGCGTTCACTTCGAGGCGGATGGGGCGGCCGAGTTCGTCGATCGCGAGGTCGACGGAGCCGCGGTGGTCGCCGTTCGGGTCGGTGAGCTGGGAGACGTAGCGCCAGCCCGAGGGGCCGGGGGCGCAGTGGAAGTGCTCCTCGCCGAGGGGGGCGTGGTCGTGCGGGTCGTGGAGCGAGTATCGGCCGCGGGGCATGGTGCGCACACTTCTTGGGATCGAGGGCGTCGGGCGTCGAGCGATATGGGGCAGGCCCCCGGCACGGGTGCCGGGGGCCTGCTTCACGTGGTGCCGCCGCTGATCAGGAATTGATCAGTAGCGGTAGTGGTCCGGCTTGTAGGGGCCCTCGACCTGGACGCCGATGTAGGCGGCCTGCTCCGGGCGCAGGGTGGTCAGCTTGACGCCGAGGGCGTCGAGGTGGAGGCGGGCGACCTTCTCGTCGAGGTGCTTGGGGAGCACGTACACCTCGGTCGGGTACTCCTCGGGCTTGGTGAAGAGCTCGATCTGGGCCAGGGTCTGGTCCGCGAAGGAGTTCGACATCACGAAGGAGGGGTGGCCGGTCGCGTTGCCCAGGTTCAGCAGGCGGCCCTCGGACAGCACGATCAGGACCTTGCCGTCGGGGAACTTCCAGGTGTGGACCTGCGGCTTGACCTCGTCCTTGACGATGCCGTCGATCTTCGCG
>NZ_JARAYQ010000458.1:0-3513 GCF_033794505.1 Streptomyces sp. MB09-01
ACCTGGGCCCCGCCCCACCGTGCGTGCGCCGTCATCGAACATGCTGTCGATATGGGGTCGGCGGGAACCCCCTCTGCCAGGAGTGCCGCGCCCGCCTTCTGGAGTCAGCAGAAGCCGACCCACTCCCAGAGCCTGACGCCGCACGTCGCAGGAGAGCGGTGTCGGGGTGCGGCCCCCGTCGCGGCCCTGACGGCCTGACCCGCACCCCGTACAGCCGAACGTACCCGCCGCTGCAGGCAGCCGCGTACGCCGACGGATCAGCTGGTCATGCCCAGCAGGTTCTCGGGGCTGCAGCACGGGCACGGCTCGGCACCCTCGGCGAGCGTCCGGCGGGCTTCCTCGCGGCTGATCGGCTTGCCGCCGCCCATAGGGCAGTCGCCCAAGTGGACCCGCAACGCCTTCGGACCGGACCCCGTCCCGATCGACTCCAGCTTCCAGTCCGGCGGCGTTCTGGACGCTGCAGAAGCTAGCGCATCCCGAGAACTACCTCGGCTGAGGCGACCGGGAGGAGGGCGCGATGTGCTGAAGCCCCCATCGAGCCCATGCTCGCCCAGGCCCGCGAGACCGTGCCGGGGCCGGGTGTGCTGCACAGGAGCCCCAGCCGCTCGCGGTCTTGCATCGCGAACTTCGACGGCGGCCCTAATGCTGCGCTCCCGGGCTTGCCACTGGAGTTCGGACGGCTTGACGGCGACGGTCTCGGTTGCCGCGCCTCCTCACGCCGCTGGCCTTTTGCCCGTCGTTACCCGGCATCGTCAAGCCCCGAGTCTTAGGGGCATGACCCTGCCGGGTGGCTCCGGCCTACTGGATGTGCGGGCCTGACCCAAGGCACCGGGCGAAACGGACGCCAATCACTGAAAGTGGGACAAGACCATGACTCGCATCATCAGGGGAAAGACCGGTACCAAGCGCCGCATGCGCATGGCGGTGCTGGTGGCCTCGGCCACCGTGGTGGGCGGTGTCATCCTGCCCGCCGCGACGGCTGTAGCTGCCCCGTCGGCCGAGACGAGCGTGGCCTCGGTAGCCGAGCAGAGGGGTAAGGGCGACAAGGCGAAAAAGAAGAAAAAGTACTGCTGGAAAAAGAAGCATAAGTGGGACAAGAAGAAGAAATTCTCTTGCTGGGGGAAGAACAAGGAGTACCACTGGGACCCCGGCTACAAGGTGTACTACGTGGTGGAGAAGCACCGTAAGTACTACTGCTGGGACTCCCACAACCACTGGGACTACTGGCAGCACCACAAGAAGGACCCGAAGTGGGACCCGAAGGCTCCCAAGGACCCCTACGACCCGAAGCACCCGTACGACCCGAAGGACCCGACGGACCCGAAGGACCCGAAGGACCCCACGGACCCGATGGACCCGACGGACCCGAAGGCCCCCACGGACCCGAAGGACACTGAGCCTGGTACGGACGCTGAGCCTGGTACGGACGCTGAGCCTGGTACGGACACTGAGCCTGGTACGGACACCGAGGCGGGTACGGACACTGAGCCTGGTACGGACACCGAGGCGGGTACGGACACTGAGCCTGGTACGGACACCGAGGCGGGTACGGACACTGAGCCTGGTACGGACACCGAGCCTGGTACGGACACCGAGGCGGGTACGGACACCGAGGCCGGCGGCTCCGAGGGCGGCGTCGGCGGTGCTGCGGCGGAGGTGGAGTAGATGCCTGACAGGGGAAGCACCCCCTGAATGAGCGGCGGGGTGAAGGTCTTCTCGGCCTTCACCCCGCCGCACTCTGCTGTTTCCTCGCCGACGGCGCCCACGCGGGCCGACGCAGCCCACGGGCACTGGCGGCAGGCGGCCGCCGAGGCCGCGCGGGCGGCTGCGGCCGCCCGGTACGAGACGGCCATGGTCGAGGCTCGGGTCCAGCAGGCCGAGGACTACGCGCGACTGACCCCGCGTGAGCGCTCCGAGCGCCAGGTGGCCCGGATGATCCTGGCTGCCGGCGGCGACCCCGAGGCGGTACCCCTCAGCATGATCATGGACGTGCTGAAAGTGAAGCAGACCGCCGCAGGCGACATCCGGAAGGCGGCCGTGGACAAGCTGGACGGCGGCTACCGCCCGACCGAGCTGGAAACCCAACTGGACACCAGGGCATAACCCGGCACATGGCGGCGGGCCCCGAACTTAGGCGACGCCCGCCGCCCACCGCGTCAGGGCTGCTGCCCACCAACCACCGCTTACGGAGCCCGGACTCCGACTCACCCGGGTCGGCCTGAGTCTGGCCGGGCACACCGTGCCCGCCCGGCGGATTGAGCGCGGGACGCGCCGGGGCGGGTGTCAGGGCAGCCACTGCCCGCTGGAAGTCCGCGATGTGCTCACCGCGCGCCACGAGCTCGCGGCGCAGGTGCTCGGCCTCGGCTTCGGCCAGCTTCTGCCCGTACCGAGCTTCGGCCAGCGCAAGGGCATGCTCCGCGTTCATCCGAGCCAGCTCCGCCCGCAGGGCGGCCGCGTCCTGGCTCTCGCCGGCGGACGGAGCGGCGGGGCCGGCCGGGGCCGGGGCGGCCTGGTCCGCCGGAGTGGGAGCGTTGAGTCGGAAACCTGCGGCCAACAGGTCGTCCACGGGGACCATCCAACCGTGCTCGGGGTCCTGGAAGGAACCGGGCCGCTCACCCGCCTCACGGCGGCGGCGGATTGTGGTGCGGCTGACGCCGCACGCGGCGGCGGCCTCCCGCTGGGTCAGCATCGGGCGCGTCATGGGTACATCCCCCCGCCCCGCAGCACGTCGTTGCGGCCGACCCGCTCCTGAACACAATCCTGCCCCCGGGCCGCCCTCACCCGAGGGCGGCGGCCCGGGCGCCCTTTGCACGTTCCTGCACGAGTTGGCTGACCACCCCTACTCGGACAGCCAGGACGGTGCTCAGGCCAACCGCGTGCAGCGGCGCCGCTTCTTGACGGGCGCCGCCGTGCTGATGGGCAGGGTGTCGGTCAGTGCCGTGGCCTGCTCAGTGCACTGTCGGGGGTGCGTGCTGGGCTGCATTCGACGATCTCTCGTGCGGCCTTCAGTTTGCTGGGGTGGTCCCCGATCAGTCTGGTGGTGATGAGCACTGCGATCACGATGGGGATGTCTTGGTCTTTCAGGTGCTGCTGGACGGAGTCCATGTCGATGCCTGCCGCGAGGAGGGCTCTGCATTCATCGACGCGGTCGGCTGCCTGCTGTGTCAGCTCGGGGGATAGCCCGCTGATTGAGGCGAGCAGCTCTTCTGCGGTGGGACTGGGCATGGTGGGGATCTTCTCAAAAGCTCTCCCACGGGTTCCACGAGGTTTCAGCTGCCTGACCTACTGTGCCCAGTCGATGCCGAGTTCGGCGAGGGCTGCGAGCTTTCCCGCACCGGCGGACGGCAGAAGCTCGCGAGCCCCTCCACACGGCAGCCGCCCTTGAGGCCCAGCCCGGCCGGGTACTGACGCATCTCGTCCGTTGTTCCCCACACTTGCGTGCGTGTGGTCGCCCGGGGAGGAGGAGAATGTGCGGCATGGCCATGGTGAAAGACATCGATGTTCGCGGTATGC
>NZ_JARAYQ010000459.1:0-3568 GCF_033794505.1 Streptomyces sp. MB09-01
ATTCTCATTGTCTTTTTTGTTTTTTTTTTTATTAAAAGAGAAGTAGCCATACGTGATTTCTGGCTGTCTCGTTGGCTAGGAGATGTGTATCAGAGTCAAATCCCACGCCCCGTGACCGCCGCCCCGGCCCTCACGAACGCCGAGACCACAGGAGGCCAGCCGTGACCGGCCGCCCCGACGACGACATCAGGTGCGATGCCTGCCGTACGCCGCCCCGCGCGGCCCGCAGGCCCCGCAGAGCGGCCCGCAGAGCGGCCCTGCTCGTCCTCGCCCTGCTCCTGGTGTGCGGCGCGGCGACGGGCTGCGGCGGGCGGGCCACCACCCACCACAAGCCCGGCACCAGCCACGAGCAGGCCTCCGGCAGCGTGGGCACCCTGCTCACCGCCGACGACGGCGCCGGCCACCGGCTCCGCGAGGTGCCGGCGCAGGGCGCGCCGGAGGTCCAGCTGACGGTCCGCTCGGACTCCGAGGACGGCTGGAACCTTCAACTGGCGGTGAAGAACTACCGCTTCACCCCCGACAGCACCGGCGGCGCCGCCCTCCCGGGCGCCGGCCACGCCCACCTGGAGCTCGACGGGCGCAAGCTGGCCCGGCTGTACGGCCCGTGGTTCCACCTGCCCGCCACGCAGGTCCCCGAAGGCGCACACACCCTGACCGTCCGCCTCTACGCGGACGACCACACCGCCTGGGCGGTGTCCGGCAAGCCGGTGCAGGCGACGACCCAGCTCACCGCCACCGCCACCGCCCCAGGACCCTCCGCGGGCCACGGCCACGGCCACGGTCCCGGCGAAACCGAGACCGAGGCCGCGCCGAAGCCACCGGACCAGCAGCAGGCCGACCGGACCGTCACCATCACCGTCCGGGACGGCAAGGTCAGCCCCGCCCCCGCCCGCACCGAGCTGCGGCGCGGGGAGCGCGTCGCCCTGCGGGTGACGAGCGACCGGGCGGACACCCTGCACGTCCACGGCTACGACAAGGAACTCGCCCTGCCGGCAGGCCAGGAGGCCACCCTGATCCTGACAGCCGACCGCCCGGGCCTCTTCGAGGTCGAAACCCACGAGTCCAACCTCGTCCTGACCCAACTCCTCGTCCGATGAACCCGCCGCCGCTCGCCGCGCCGCCGCTCGCCGCGCCGCCCTGGACAGTCGACCGGAGCCACCGGAGCCACCGGAGCCACGGGAGCCACGGGAGCCACGGGAGCCACCGGGGCCGAAGTGCCGCGCCTTCGGCCGACCTGGGCCAAGGCGCCGGTCCCTGCGCCCGTCGCGGCCGGGGCGCCGGCCGTGAGCCCGTCGTCGTTCCGGCCGCAGCCGGCGGGGGAGCGGTTCGACGGGATCCATCCCACGGCAGCCTCGCCCGGCTCCCCGGACCCGCGCCCGAGTCCGGGACGCCAGGCTTGTCAGGGCGTGTCCGCGGCGGGGCGCCGCCCCTGGCAGGCCGGTGGTGAGCCCCGTCGGACCGGGCACCGCCCCGGGCGCGGCCGGTGGCGGGGTGGGTCAGGGCGTGGTCCTTCACCCGACCGATCCGCTCACCGCGCTCGCGCACGGGATCGGCTCCCAGCACGATCTGCCGATCTCTCCCTTCTACGCCTTCGCCGGTGCCTTTGCCGCGCTGTTCGTCTCCTTCCTCGCGCTCGGCCTCCTCTGGTCCACCTCCCGCTTCCGCGGCGCACGCTCAGGGCTCGCCCTGCCCGCGGTCCTCCAGCGGGTGGCCGACGCGCCGGCCACCCGAACCACCCTGCGCGGACTGGGACTCGCCGCCGCACTCGCCTTCCTGCTCCACCTCCTCCTCGGTCCCGACGACCCCGCGCACAACCCCGCTCCCGGCGCTGTCTACGTCCTGCTCTGGGTCGGACTCGTGCCCGCCTCCCTCCTCCTCGGCCCGGTCTGGCGCCTGCTCAACCCGCTCCGCACCCTGCACCGCCTGCTCTCCCGGGCCCTGCGCCGCCCCGGCCCCGGCCGCCCCCTCCCCGCCCGTCTCGGGCAATGGCCCGCCGCCGTCGGCCTGTTCGGCTTCACCTGGCTCGAACTCGTCGCTCCTGATCCCGCATCAACCACCACCCTCCTGATCGCCCTCGCCACCTACGCAACCGCCCAGCTGCTGCTCGCCGCCCGTTTCGGCGAGCGCTGGTTCGACGACGGAGACGCCTTCGAGGCGTACTGCGCCCTCCTGGCCCGGCTCTCCCCCCTCGGCCGTCGCAGCGACGGCCGCCTCGTCCTCCGCAACCCCTTCCACGGACTCGACGCGACGCCCGAGCGGCCCGGACTCGTCGCCATCGTCTGTGTCCTGCTCGGCTCCACCGCCTACGACGGCTTCTCCGACAACCCCTCTTGGATCAACGCCCTACAGACCTCCCCCCTCGGCCGCACCGCCGCGGCCACGCTCGGACTGCTCGCCTCCATCGCCCTCGTCGCCAGCCTGTACTGCCTGTGCGCGGCGGCGACCCGCCTCGTCAGCGGTCCGCACCCCGGCCCGCTGACCGCCTTCGCGCACTCACTCGTACCGATCGCACTCGGCTATCTCATCGCCCACTACTTCTCCCTCCTGGTAGTCGAAGGACCACGCACAGTAAGCATGGCATTGGGCACTGACAACGCCTCCGAACCCGCCCCGCCACTGGGTCCCGGGGCCCTCGCCGCCCTCCAGGTCATCGCCGTCGTCACCGGCCACGTGCTCGGCGTGGTCGCCGCCCACGACCGCTCCGTACGCCTCTTCCCGCCCGCCAAGGCAGTGGCTGGACAACTGCCCCTGCTCGCCCTGATGATCACGTACACCGTCGGCGGCCTCAGCCTCCTGCTGAACTGAGGGCCTGCCGACCCCGGAAGCGAGGAGCGGCATGATGGACCCCGTGCATCCCGCCCACTCATTGCGCCGCACGCCCGTCCAGCAGCGCAGCGCCGACCGGCTCGCCCGGATCCTCGACGCCTGCGCCGAGCTGCTGGACGAGACCGGTTACGAGAACCTCAGCACCCGCGCCGTGGCCCTGCGTGCCGGAGTGCCGATCGGCTCCGTGTACCGCTTCTTCGGCAACAAGCGGGCCATGGCGATCGCCCTCGCCCACCGCAACCTGGACCGCTACGCCGACGGCATCGCGGACCGGCTCGCCGGCCTCCCGGCCACCCACTGGCGACCCGTCGTGGACGCCGTGCTGGACGAGTACCTGGCGATGAAGCGCAGTGTCCCCGGATTCGCGCTCGTCGACTTCGGAGTCCCCGCGCCGCCGCCCGAAGGTCCGGAGGCCGACCCCAACCACCAGGTCGCCGCCCGCCTGACCGAACTGCTCTCCACGCACCTCGGCCTGACCCCCGACACCACCCTGGAACGGGCCGTCCTCGTCTCCGTCGAGGCCACCGACGCCCTCATCCAACTGGCCTTCCGGACCGACCCGGCCGGGGATCCCGCCATCGTCGCCGAGACCCGCGCGATGATGCACGCCTACCTGGCCCGCGTACTGGACTGATCCCTCCCCGCCCCGTGCCTCCCCCGCCCCCACCACACCCTCCCCCCCCCCACCCGCACCCCCCCCCCCCCCCCGCCCCCCCCCCCCCCCCCCCCCCCCCCCGCCCCC
>NZ_JARAYQ010000045.1:0-40442 GCF_033794505.1 Streptomyces sp. MB09-01
CTCTGGGGGCAGGGGGGCCGGGCTACGCCAGCCCAGGGCCCCGGACCGGGATGTGGGTGAACGTCGGCTCCGGGGCCGGGTTCTGGAAGAAGTCGTTGCCCTTGTCGTCGACCACGATGAAGGCCGGGAAGTCCTCGACCTCGATCTTCCAGACCGCCTCCATGCCGAGCTCCTCGTACTCCAGGACCTCGACCTTCTTGATGCAGTCCTGCGCCAGGCGCGCCGCCGGGCCGCCGATCGAGCCCAGGTAGAAGCCGCCGTGCGTGCCGCACGCGTCCGTCACCTGCTGGGAGCGGTTGCCCTTGGCCAGCATGACCTTCGAGCCGCCCGCCGCCTGGAACTGCTCGACGTAGGAGTCCATACGGCCGGCCGTGGTCGGGCCGAAGGAGCCCGAGGCGTAGCCCTCCGGGGTCTTCGCGGGGCCGGCGTAGTAGACCGGGTGGTCCTTGAGGTACTGCGGCATCTCGGCGCCCGAGTCCAGCAGTTCCTTGATCTTGGCGTGTGCGATGTCGCGCGCCACGACCAGCGGGCCGGTCAGCGAGAGGCGGGTCTTGACCGGGTGCTTGGTCAGGGTCGCCAGGATCTCGTCCATCGGCTGGTTGAGGTCGATGGAGACCACGTCCGCGGAATCGTCGAGGTGAGAGTCCGTGGTGTCCGGCAGGAAGCGCGCCGGGTCCGTCTCCAGCTGCTCCAGGAAGACGCCCTCGGCGGTGATCTTCGCGGTCGCCTGGCGGTCGGCCGAGCAGGACACGGCGATGGCGACGGGCAGCGAGGCGCCGTGGCGCGGCAGGCGGACCACGCGGACGTCGTGGCAGAAGTACTTGCCGCCGAACTGCGCGCCGATGCCGATCTTCTGGGTGAGCTCGAAGACCTTCTCCTCCAGGCCGAGGTCACGGAAGCCGTGGCCCGTGGCGGAGCCCTCGGTGGGCAGCTCGTCCAGGTAGTGCGCGGAGGCGTACTTCGCGGTCTTCAGCGCGTGCTCGGCGGAGGTGCCGCCGACGACGATCGCCAGGTGGTAGGGCGGGCACGCTGCCGTACCGAGCGAGCGGATCTTCTCCTCCAGGAACTTCATCATGGAGGCCTCGTTGAGGACCGCCTTGGTCTCCTGGTAGAGGAAGGACTTGTTGGCCGAGCCGCCGCCCTTGGCCATGAAGAGGAACTTGTACGCGCCGCCGTCGGTCGCGTACAGCTCGATCTGCGCGGGCAGGTTCGAGCCGGTGTTCTTCTCCTCCCACATGGTGATCGGGGCCATCTGCGAGTAGCGCAGGTTCAGGCGGGTGTACGCGTCGTAGATGCCGCGCGACAGCGCCGCCTCGTCGCCGCCCTCGGTCAGCACGTTCTGGCCGCGCTTGCCCATCACGATCGCCGTGCCCGTGTCCTGGCACATCGGCAGCACGCCGGCCGCCGCGATGTTCGCGTTCTTGAGCAGGTCGAGCGCGACGAACTTGTCGTTCGAGGAGGCCTCGGGGTCGTCGATGATGCGGCGCAGCTGCGCGAGGTGCGCGGGGCGCAGGAAGTGCTGGATGTCGTGGATGGCCTCTTCGGCGAGCTTGCGCAGGGCCTCGGGCTCGACCTTGAGGAACGTACGGCCGTCCGCCTCGAAGGTGGACACGCCCTCGGAGGTCACCAGCCGGTAGGGGGTGGTGTCCTCGCCCAGGGGCAGCAGGTCGGTGTACGCGAACTCCGGCATCGTGTGGCCAATCCTCACTCGGCAGACAGCGCTGGCGACCAATTGGCAGCGCAGTCCACCAGCGTAGAACCTCCCGCCGGGGACGTGTCTGTGAGGTAAGGCTCACTCGGTAGTATCGCGATCTATCGTGTCTCGCTATGCTGGGTGCCGTGGACCTGGAAAAGCAACCCGCCGCCCCCGCAGCCGCAGCCTCTCCCGCCGAGTTGCGCGCCTCCGACGCCGACCGGGACCGGATCGCGCAGATCCTCGGCGACGCCCTCGCCGAAGGCCGGCTGACCTCCGACGAGCACTCCGAGCGCCTGGACTCGCTGTACGCCTTCAAGACGGTCGGCGAACTGGAAGGTCTCGTACGGGATCTGCCCGCGCCCGGCGGCGCCCATGCCCCGTTCGCGCACCCGGGCCCCGCGGCGCCGGCCGGTGGTGCGGCGCCCGCCGAGACGATCGTCGCCGTGTGCAGCAGCTCCGCCCGCAAGGGCCGCTGGCGGCCGGGCGCGCACACCCGCGCGATCTCCGTGATGGGCGACATCAACATCGACCTCACCGAGGCCGTCTTCGAACAGCAGATCACCCAGATCAACGTGACCTCCGTCCTCGGCAACGTCGAGGTCCTGGTCCCGGAGAACGTCACCCTGCGCGGCTACGGCAGCGGGGTCCTCGGCAACTTCGAGGTGCGCGGCGAAGGCCGCGGGGAGACCGACCCCCAGGCGCCGGTGGTGATCGTCCGGGGCTTCGCCCTCCTCGGCAACATCGAGGCACGGCCCAAACCGGGCGCCCGCCTGGTCGATCTGGCCCGCAAACTGCGCAAGCGCCAGGACGGCTGAAAGCCGCTCACGGCGGGGGTCGCGTTTCGGACGAACCCCCGCGGCACGGCGGCACCCGGTGCATAGGGGCGCGTGCAGCGGGTAGGGACAGGTGCATCGTCTCTCGCTCGCGTACCCGTCGTCAGGAGTAGACCGTGCCGCATCCGCCGCATCAGTCCCTGAAGGTTGCCGCCGTGCCGAAGCCGCGGGTGCCGGCGAGGGCTGAGGACGGCCCATGGCATGCGGAGGCGGTGTGCCGCAGGGACGAGGCGGGGCTGTTCTTCGCCCCCTCCAAGGAGCCCACGGCGGCCCGGCTCTCCCGCGAGGAGGCCGCCAAGCGCGTCTGTGCCCGCTGCCCGGTCATGGTCGCCTGCCGGGAGCACGCACTCCTCCAGCCCGAGCCGTACGGCGTCTGGGGCGGCCTCACCGCAGCCGAGCGCCGGGTTGTCCTGGCGCGCATGCGCCGCAGGGCCGCCGAGCTGCGCCAGGCCCCGGCGGCCGGACCCGTCGCAGCCGCGGGCTAGCCGACACCGGCGCTCAGGCCGACGGCCGGAGCGGGCCGCACCGCGGCCGGTCCGGGGCGCGCGCAGCCCCGTACAAGCCTCACCCCGTACGAGCCGCAGGTCCCCCGTACGCGCCGTAGGCCCCGTACGAATCCGCGGGGACACAGCGAGAGGGGCGGTCACCGCCGCACACGGTGACCGCCCCTCTCGCTGTGGACGCGCGCTGTCGGCCTGCTGCCGGTCTACTGCGCGCGGTCGAAGTCGATCGCGCTGTACGCGCGCAGCTTCGACAGGCGGTGCGTGGAGTCGATCTGCCGGATCGTGCCCGACTTCGAGCGCATGACCAGCGAGGACGTCGTCGCGGTCTCCGAGCGGTAGTGCACGCCGCGCAGCAGCTCGCCGTCCGTGATGCCGGTGGCGACGAAGAAGACGTTGTCGCCGGACACCAGGTCGTTCGTGTGCAGGACGCGGTCCAGGTCGTGACCGGCGTCGATCGCCTTCTGGCGCTCGGCCTCGTCCTTCGGCCACAGCTTGCCCTGGATCGTGCCGCCGAGGCACTTGATGGCGCAGGCCGAGATGATGCCCTCGGGGGTGCCGCCGATGCCCAGGAGCAGGTCCACGCCGGTGCCCTCGCGCACCGCCATGACCGAGCCCGCGACGTCGCCGTCCGAGATGAACTTGATCCGGGCGCCGGTCTCGCGGATCTCCTTGACGATGCCCTCGTGGCGGGGGCGGTCCAGGATGATGACGGTGACGTCCTCGACGGCCATGTTCTTGGCCTTGGCGACGCGCCGGATGTTGACCGAGACGGGGGCGTTGATGTCGACGAAGTCGGCGGCCTCGGGACCGGTGACGAGCTTCTCCATGTAGAACACCGCGGACGGGTCGAACATGGTGCCGCGGTCGGCGGCGGCGAGCACGGCGATGGCGTTCGGCATGCCCTTGGCGTTCAGGGTGGTGCCGTCGATCGGGTCCACCGCGATGTCGACCTCGGCACCGGTGCCGTCACCGACCCGCTCGCCGTTGAAGAGCATCGGGGCTTCGTCCTTCTCGCCCTCGCCGATGACGACGACGCCGTTCATCGACACGGTGGAGATCAGGGTCCGCATCGCGTTGACCGCGGCGCCGTCGGCGCCGAGCTTGTCGCCGCGCCCGACCCACCGGCCCGCGGCCATGGCGGCGGCCTCGGTGACCCGGACGAGTTCCAGGGCGAGGTTGCGGTCGGGGGCCTCCGGAGAGACTTCGAGCTGGGGCGGCAGGTTGTGCTCGGTCATCGGAGCGCACCTTTCTGTACGGCGACGGCCGGGAAGTGAGGGTGCTGGAACTCTATCGGTACGTCGACATATTGAGCAGAGCGGGTCACGTATGAGCGGAATATCGGTCAGGCGTTTGGCCTGAGCGGACATCTTGCGGGGCCCGGGGGAATCTCAAGCGTCCGCCGTGCGGCCCGCCGGCGCGACCCCGGCGATGATCGCCCCCCTGTGATGCGGGACGATGGTGCCGTGGCAGGTATGAAAGGCAAGCAGACGGTCTGGGACATGGTCCGGTCGCTGGGGGTGATCGGCATCGTCGTCGCCGGGATCTACCTCTTCGTCCCCCATGACGAGGAGGCCGATCCGACGCACGCGGTCGACTACCGGGTGGAGACGCTCACGGCCCGGCGCGCGGCCCCGTACCCGGTGGCGGCCCCCGTGGGGCTCCCGGAGCAGTGGCGTGCGACCTCGGTGACCTACGAGCGCAAGAACGCCAACGCCTGGCACCTGGGCTTCCTCGACCCGGAGAAGCAGTACGTGGCGGTGGAGCAGTCCACGGACACCACGCCCAAGTACCTCGCCCGGGTCACCCAGAAGGCGACGGCCACCGGACAGACCCAGCAGGTCGGCGACACGGCCTGGGAGCGCTGGGACGGCGAGAAGTACGACGCCCTCGTCCGCCGGGAGCAGGGCCACGTCACGGTGGTGACGGGGACGGCGTCGTTCGAGCAGCTGGGCGCGATGGCGGCGGCGTTGGAGTTCAAGCAGGGCAGCTAAGTACTGCCCCGGTCCGTCCGGGACGAGCCGGTGCCGTGCGGGACGAGCCGGCGCCGTGCGGGACGAGCCGGCGCCGTGCGGAAGCGGACCTCGGCCGGCCGGCCGGCGCGGATGTGAGAGAAGGGCCGTGCGCCCCGGGATCCCGGGGCGCACGGCCCTTCTCGCGCACTGCGGCCTGCGGCTACGGCCGCGGCCGGGCTCAGACGGTGGTGACGACCTCGTCGAAGGCCAGGCGAGGGGAGCGCGGGAAGGCGGCGTCCTCGCCCGGCTTGCCGATGTTGACGACCATCAGCGGGGTGTGGTCGGCGTCCAGGAACTCCTTCTGGATGCCGCTGAAGTCGGCGCCGGTCATCGGGCCCGCGGCCAGACCGGCGGCGCGGACGCCGACGATGAAGTACGCGGCCTGCAGGGCGGCGTTCAGCAGCGCGGACTGCTCGCGGACCGGGCGCTCGGCGAAGAACATGTCCTTGGCCTGCGGGAAGTGCGGCAGCAGCTGCGGGAGCTCCTCGTGGAACTCGTTGTCCGCGGAGAGGATCGCGACCAGCGGCGCGGTGGCGGTCTTCGCCGCGTTGCCCTCGGCCATGTGCTTCACGAGGCGCTCGCGCGCCTCGGGGGAGCGGACCAGGGTGATGCGCAGCGGCGTCTGGTTGAACGCGGTGGGGCCGAACTTCACCAGGTCGTAGATCGCCTGGACCTGCTCCTCGGTGACCGGCTCGTCCGAGAACGAGTTGGCCGTGCGGGCCTCGCGGAACAGCAGGTCCTGCGCGGCGGAGTCAAGAACGAGAGACATCGGAAAGCCTTCTTCCATACGGAGGTGAAGCGATGTCCCTGACTCTACGGCCGAAGTAGATGAACTTTCAACTAAATCCTCCCGAGGGTGACCGGGATCACTCCTCCTCGGCCGGTTCGCGCGCCGCCAGCGCCGAGTCCAGCCGGGCCCGGGCCCCCTCCAGCCAGTGCCGGCAGACCTTCGCCAGCTCCTCGCCGCGCTCCCAGAGCGCCAGCGAGTCCTCCAGCGAGGTCCCGCCCGCCTCCAGCTTGCGGACGACCTCGATGAGCTCGTCGCGGGCCTGCTCGTATCCCAGCGCGGTCTCGGCCTCTGCCATTCCCTTTTCCACCCTGTGTGTGTAGTGCAACCAGTCGGTTGCGGCCGTATGTCGTGTTTCCGGGGCCCGCTGCCCGGGCTGCCGGGTGCCCGCTGCCCGTTCCTCGCTACTCGGGCGGTGCGACCCGTACGGAGAAGGTGCCCTCCGCCACCCGTGCGCGCAGCACCTCGTCCGCCGCGAGCCCCTCCGGCGAACGCACCACATGCCCGTCGGCCCGCTGCAGCACGGCGTACCCGCGCTCCAGGGTCGCGGCCGGGGACAGCGCTACCACCCGGGCGAGGGTGTGGGCGAGCTCCGAGTCGGCCCGGTCCAGCAGGTGCCCGAGCGTGCGCCGGCCGCGCGCCAGCAGCGCGTCCAGTTCGTCCTCCCGCATCTCCACCATCCGCTGCGGGTGGACGAAGACCGGCCGGGCGAGGGCGTGCGCGAGCCCGCGCTCCTCCCGGTCGAGCAGACCGGTCACCGCGCGCAGCCCCCGGGCCTGCAGCTGGCGCACGCGCTCCAGCTCCTCGCCCACGTCCGGGACCACCTTCTTCGCCGCGTCCGTGGGCGTGGAGGCCCGCACGTCCGCGACCAGGTCCAGCAGCGGGGAGTCGGGCTCGTGGCCGATCGCCGAGACCACGGGGGTGCGGGCCGCCGCGACCGCGCGGACGACCTCCTCGTCGGAGAAGGGCAGCAGGTCCTCCACGCTGCCGCCGCCGCGCGCCACGATGATCACGTCGACCTCGTCCAGGGCGTCGAGCTCCTTGACCGCCTGGACCACCTGGGGCACCGCGTGCACGCCCTGGACGGCCACGTTGCGCACCTCGAAGCGGACGGCCGGCCAGCGGCGCCGGGCGTTCTCCAGTACGTCGCGCTCGGCCGCCGAGGCCCGCCCGACCACCAGCCCGATCAGCTGCGGCAGGAACGGCAGCGGCTTCTTGCGGTCCAGTGCGAACAGCCCCTCGGAGGCCAGCGACCGCTTGAGCCGCTCCAGCCGGGCGAGGAGCTCACCGATGCCGACGGGCCGTATCTCCGTGGCCCGCAGGGACAGCTGCCCGCGCGGGGCGTACCACTCCGGCTTGGCCAGCAGGACGACCCGCGCGCCCTCCGAGACCACGTCCGCGACCTCGTCGAAAACCTGGCGGAAGCAGGTCACGCTGACCGAGATGTCGTGCGAGGGGTCGCGCAGCGTCAGGAAGACCACCCCCGCCCCCGGCCGCCGCGAGAGCTGCGTGATCTGCCCTTCCACCCACACCTGACCGAGCCGCTCGATCCAGCCCCCGATGAGCCGGGACACCTGGCCTACCGGCAGCGGCGCCTCGGCCGACGTATTCAGACCCATGCACGCAGGCTAACGGGCTCCGCTGACAGCGTCTCAGGCCCCGGGGCGGGTGTCGGGTCCCGGGGCCGCGGAATCCACGGGTCCGCCGGGTGCGCGCGAGGCGCCGGGAGTGCCGGCCGCGCCGGGTGTGCCGGCCGCGCCAGGTGTGCCGGCTGCGCCGGGTGAGCCGGGTGAGCCCGGTCCGTCCGGTGTGAACGGTCCGGACGGACCGCCGCGCCGGCCGCGCCGGCCGCGCCGGCCGCGCCGGCCGCGCCGGCCGCGCTGGGCGACGAGCACGCCCAGACCCGCCACCAGCCACACCGCCCCCACCACCTGCGCCGTCCAGGAAGCCTCCACGATCACCGCGACGGTCACCGCGGCGCCGAGCCCCGGCATCACCAGGTGCTTCCACCAGACCGGCGGGCCCTCCCGCCGCTTCACCACGAACCACCCCACCACCGACGCGTGCAGCAGGGTGAAGGCCACCAGCGCCCCCACGTCCACGACGGACACCAAGTGGTCCAGCCCGTCGTCGCGCCGGGCCGCCCACACGGCGGCGACCAGCGTGATGGCGGCCGCCACCAGCAGGGCGAGTCGCGGGGTGCCGTCGGAGGTCCGCGCGAGCACCCGGGGCAGCCGCCCCTCCCGGGCCATCGCGAACACCAGCCGCCCGGCCGCCGCCTGTCCCGCCAGCGCTGCGAAGGCCGCCCCGATCGCCTTGCTGACCGCCACCAGGTCGTGCAGCCAGGTGCCGACCGAGGACTCCACCGCGTCGTAGAAGGCCGGTCCCTGCAGCCCCGGATCGGCCGCCAGTTCCGCGGCGGACACGGGCATGAGCAGCGCCGCCAGATAGCTCTGCGCGATGAACAGCAGCCCGGCCAGCGCCAGGCAGAAGAGCACCGCCCGCGCCACGCGCTCCGAGCTGCCCGCCCGTCGCCCGCCACCACCCTTCCGGGGTGCTCCGCGCCCCTTCTCACCCACCTCTTCGGCGAAGGAGGCGATGGCGTCGAAGCCGAGGTACGACAGCACGGCCACCGACACCGCGCCCAGCACCGCGGCCGTGCTGAAGCCGAGCGAGCCGTCACCGGTCAGCGGCGAGAGCCAGCCGCGCTGCGCCCCGCCCTGGGCCAGCACGGTCACCGCGGCGAACAGGAAGACCCCCAGGACGAGGATCTCCATGGCCAGCACGGCGAAGCCCACGCGCGCGGCCGCCCGTACGCCCCACAGGTTGAGGAGGGTGGTGACCACGACGGCCAGGGCCGTCCACACCCACCGGGAGACCTCCGGCACCAGCGCGTTCATCGCGATCCCCGAGAAGAGGTACGCGACCGCCGGGATCAGCAGGTAGTCGAGCATCGCCATCCACCCGGCGATCAGCCCGGGCCCCTCGCCCAGGCCCTTGCGGGCGTAGGTGAAGACCGAGCCGGCCTGCGGGGCGACCCGCACCATCTGGGCGTAGGAGAAGGCCGTGAAGGCCATCGCGACGGTCGCGGCGAGGTAGACGAGGGCGACCGCGCCGTGCGACGTGGCGTCCAGGGTGCCGAAGATCCCGACCGGGGCCATGGGGGCGATGAAGAGCAGCCCGTAGACGACCAGGTCCCGGAAGCCGAGGCTCCGCCGCAGCGGGCCGGCCGGGGCCCGCTGCGGTACCGGGGCCGCCGTACTGGGATCCGTACCCGACACCATCGGCCCTCCGGGGATGCTGTGAACACGCTTGCGATCAAGTGTGGGACGGACGGGGGACGAACGGCCTGCTGGGGACCCCCGTACGATGGAGGGCATGACTGCTGCCGCTTCCCGCCGTGTCCTGCTCGCCGCCCCTCGCGGCTACTGCGCGGGCGTCGACCGAGCCGTGATCGCTGTCGAGAAGGCTCTCGAGCAGTACGGCGCGCCGGTCTACGTCCGCCACGAGATCGTGCACAACAAGTACGTCGTCCAGACGCTGGAGAAGAAGGGCGCCATCTTCGTCGAGCGGACGGAGGAGGTGCCCGAGGGCTCCATCGTGATGTTCTCCGCGCACGGCGTGGCGCCGGTGGTGCACGAGGAGGCGGCGCGCGGCAAGCTCGCGACGATCGACGCCACCTGCCCGCTGGTCACCAAGGTCCACAAGGAAGCCGTCCGGTACGCGAACGAGGACTTCGACATCCTCCTCATCGGTCACGAGGGCCACGAGGAGGTCATCGGCACCTCCGGCGAGGCCCCGGACCACATCACGATCGTCGACGGCCCGGACGACGTCGCCAAGGTCGAGGTGCGGGACGAGTCGAAGGTCGTCTGGCTGTCGCAGACCACCCTCTCGGTCGACGAGACGATGGAGACGGTCGAGGCGCTGAAGACCAAGTTCCCGCTGCTGGTCTCGCCGCCGAGCGACGACATCTGCTACGCCACCTCGAACCGGCAGGCTGCCGTGAAGGTGATGGGCGCCGACTCCGACCTGGTCATCGTGGTCGGCTCGAAGAACTCCTCGAACTCCATCCGGCTGGTCGAGGTCGCGCTCGACGCGGGCGCGGGCGCCGCGTACCTCGTCGACTTCGCGAGCGAGATCGACGAGGCCTGGCTGGAGGGCGTCACCACCGTCGGCCTCACCTCGGGCGCCTCGGTGCCGGAGGTCCTGGTCGAGGAGGTCCTGGAGTGGCTAGCGGCGCGCGGTTACGCGGACGTGGAGATCGTCAAGACCGCCGAGGAGTCCATCGTCTTCTCGCTGCCCAAGGAGCTCCGCCGCGACCTGCGCGCGGAGGCTGCCGAACTGGTCGCCGACAAGTAACTCCTTTCGTACGGTATGTCCATGCAGATCTTCGGCGTGGACATCGGCGGATCCGGGATCAAGGGCGCTCCCGTGGACCTGGACCGTGGCGACCTGGCGCAAGAGCGCCACAAAGTACTGACACCGCAGCCGGCCACCCCAGACGGGGTGGCCGGCTGTGTCGTCGAGGTGGTGCGCCACTTCGACTGGGACGGCCCGGTGGGGGTCACCTTCCCGGGGGTGGTCACGGGCGGCGTCACCCGAACGGCGGCCAACATGGACAAGGCGTGGGTCGGCGTCGACACCGCAGACCTGATCTCGGCGCGCCTGGACGGCAGGCCGGTCACGGTCCTCAACGACGCGGACGCGGCGGGGATCGCGGAGATGACGTACGGGGCCGGGAAGGGGCGGGACGGCACCGTCATCCTGCTCACATTGGGCACCGGCATCGGGAGCGCCCTGTTCCGGGACGGGCTGCTCGTCCCCAACACGGAGCTCGGACACCTGGAGCTGAAGGGCCACGACGCGGAGACGCGGGCGTCGGTGAAGGCCAAGGAGGACCACGGCCTCACCTGGGAGCGCTGGGCGCACCGGGTGCAGAGGTACCTGGAGCACGTGGAGATGCTCTTCTCCCCCGACCTCTTCATCATCGGCGGCGGCGTCAGCCGCAAGCCGGAGAAGTTCCTTCCGCTGATCGAGGGCGTCCGGGCCGAGATCGTGCCGGCGAAGCTGCAGAACAACGCGGGGATCGTGGGCGCGGCGATGGCGGCGAAGGGGTCCACCCGGGGGCGGGGTCAGGGCCAGAGCCAGAGCCAGGGCCTGGATCCCGGCCAGAGCCAGAGCCAGAGCCAGAGCCAGGGCTAGGAGGTCGAGGCGGTCCGGCGGGGGAGCCGCCTCTTCCCGATCAGCACCGCCTTGCGTACGACGACGATCAGCGCGGCCACCAGCGTGCCCGCGTACAGCCAGCCGGCGTGCAGGGACAGGGCGGACACCAGCCCCATCAGCTGCCCGCCGAAGCCGCCGGAGCCGCCGCAGATGGGCCACACTCCGGCGGCGAAGGCGATGGGGGCGCTGATCGGCGCGGTGATCAGATCGGCGGGCCGTACCCAGAGCGCGGCGGCGGCCGCGACGGGCACGAAGAGCAGTCCGTAGACGAAGAGCGAGGAGCCGAAGAGCAGCCAGCAGATCCCGGCGACGAGCACCATGGCGGTGCACGCGAACAGCCCGCCGCCGAGCCCGGTCAGCCGGGGCCGGGGCATCCGTCGCGCCGCAGCGGGCCGCGGAGCGCGGCCCTGGGCGGGCACGCCCGTCGACGGCCGCCGACGCTGGGCCGGAGGTCGCTGCGGGTGAGGTGCCGGTCGCGTGCTGTATTGCTCCACCCCACCAAACTAGGCGGGGAGGCGGCCGGATCGGGCCCCGGACACGCGTACATCCACCGCCACTCATCGGAAAGTAAACTGTCCGGTGGCCCACCTCCGGGCCGCCGCCCCCTCCAGCTACGGGAAGTCGCCAACGTGTCGCTCACGATCGGAATCGTCGGCCTGCCGAATGTCGGCAAGTCGACCCTGTTCAACGCCCTGACCAAGAACGACGTGCTGGCGGCCAACTACCCGTTCGCCACGATCGAGCCGAACGTCGGCGTCGTCGGCGTCCCGGACCAGCGCCTCGCCGTGCTGGCCGGCATCTTCGGCTCGCAGCGGGTCCTCCCGGCGACGGTCGACTTCGTCGACATCGCGGGCATCGTCCGCGGCGCCTCGGAGGGCGAGGGCCTGGGCAACAAATTCCTCGCGAACATCCGCGAGTCGGACGCCATCTGCCAGGTCATCCGCGCCTTCAAGGACGAGAACGTCGTCCACGTCGACGGCAAGGTCTCGCCGAAGGACGACATCGAGACGATCAACACCGAGCTGATCCTCGCCGACCTCCAGTCCATCGAGAAGGCGGTGCCGCGCCTGACGAAGGAGTCCCGCCTCCAGAAGGAGAAGGTCGCGGTCCTGGCCGCCGTCGAGAAGGCCCAGAAGATCCTGGAGGAGGGGCACACCCTCTTCTCCCGCGGCATCACCAAGGGCACGGAGCAGGGCGACCTCCTCCACGAGCTCCACCTCCTCACCACCAAGCCCTTCCTCTACGTCTTCAACGTGGACGAGGACGAGCTGACGGACGACGCGTTCAAGGCGGAGCAGTCCGCGCTGGTCGCCCCGGCGGAGGCGATCTTCCTGAACGCGAAGCTGGAGGCGGACCTGGTCGAGCTGGACGACGAGGAGGCCCTCGAACTCCTCCAGTCGGTCGGCCAGGACGAGCCGGGCATGGCCACCCTGGGCCGCGTCGGCTTCGCCACCCTGGGCCTGCAGACCTACCTGACGGCCGGCCCGAAGGAAACCCGCGCCTGGACCATCAAGCAGGGCGCCACCGCCCCCGAAGCCGCCGGCGTGATCCACACCGACTTCCAGCGCGGCTTCATCAAGGCCGAGGTCATCTCCTTCGCGGACCTGGTCGACTGCGGCTCGGTCGCCGAAGCCCGCGCCAAGGGCAAGGCCCGCATGGAGGGCAAGGACTACGTCATGCAGGACGGCGACGTGGTCGAGTTCCGCTTCAACGTCTGATCGCATCCCTAGAGGCGCCCTGACCTGCTAGAACGCGGGTCAGGGCGTGGTGCTGTCCGCAACAGTCCGCAGATCGGGTCGGCCCAGAGGGGGAAGCAGTACGCCGCTGGGTCCTTCGAACTGTAGGCGCAATGTCGCGCAGACGTCGCCGTATTCGTGCGTTAGCTTGATCGTTCACGTCAGCGGTGGGGAGGGGCGTCGCGAGTGGGCTTGCGCCTGACTTGGAGTTCATCGCGGAGGGCATGATCCGCGGTTCCATGGGATTGATCGAGACGATGCGTGGGGCTCGGGACACCGCCATTGCGCTGGGGCATGAGCTGGCACGGCAGCAGGGGATGGCCGGTGACGACGACGCAGGACGCTCGTTTGCCAAGGTCTACGCGCCAGCGGCGTCCACAGCTCTGGACAAGATGGGATTCAGCTCCTACATCCTCGGGGCCACGAGCCGTGGTCTGATGCGTAATGCCCGTGAATTCATGGCTCAGGAGAGCCGCACGGCGTCGGCGTTCCTGGGGAAACAGGTCGACCTGACTGGGGGCATGGGTGACCCGGGCGCCGACTGCACGGAGAGCTACCTCGGCCTCGGGCAGGAGCTCCCCGGAGTGGTGGGCGAAACCGCTTGGTACGACCAGTACGCGCCAGCAGGACGTGGCGATCGGTTCCGTGGTTCACCGGAGAAGATCCGCGCCGTTGGTCGGTCCTGGCAGCACGCCGGCTCCCTCTTGCAGCGGTTCCTGGAAGATGCCCAGACCTACGCCTCGACCGCAAGTAAAGCGCACTCGGGGGAGGCAGCGGATGCCTTCCAGTCGTACTTCAAGCACTGTGTGGGTCTTACCTGCCCTCCAGCAAAGGCGCAGCAGGACGAGCCGTTGGTGACGAACCTGGTGGCCGCGTGCTCTCAGCTGGCAAAGGCATGTGCGCGGTACGCCGATCACGTGGAGGCCGCCAAGGCGAAGATCCGGGACCACAAGAACGACCTGTTCGAAGTGGACATGCCCTGGGACACACCCATGTTCGGAGGCAACGGCTACGACGGCGGGCTGCACGATGCCGTTCTCGGCGACTCCTGGATACACGACCTGGGAGACGTCGCCCACGCGCTCGACTCTTCCGCAGCGCGAGTCACGCTCCCCGATGCAGGAGGCCCGGCGGCTCCGGGGCTCCCCGGGGTGCCGTTCCTGCCCCCGCTCATCCGCCTGCCCGTTCCCTTGCCGATCAGGCTCGCGTCGTACGCGGGGACCCCTGCACTCCTGCCGATGGTCAACTCTGTTGACCCCGGCATCCCGTTCGCTGATCCCATTGCCCCGGTGCCCGGTACTACCAAGCTACTCACGGCCTCGGAGCAGCAGCAGTTCCGTACGTGGATGAACTCGCTCACGCCTGACGGCTTCGCTGGCGGCGGAGGCCCTAGCGACCCGGATAACGCCTATCAGCTGCGCACTTCCGGGTACCCGGAACGGGAGGTGCCACTGGCCGGGAAGAACCGTGGACTGATGGTGGACGGCATACGGCCCGTTGACGGATACCTCGTCGAGGCGAAGCACGTTCGTGATCCCGACTGCAAGAAGAAGAGCTTCCGATCCCTTGACCGCTTGGAAGAGACTCTGACCAAACCGGTCAAGGTGGACTCGCAGGGAAAGATCGCTTGGGATCCCGTCATCGACTCCATGTACGCCGGTGAGGAGAAGGAGCTGGTCCGGTACAAGCAAGCAATGGAAAACCCCGCAAACAGCGAGATACGGGGGCTGGAGATCGTCACGAACGGCAAGGACAACGCTGCCTACTGGCAGTCCATGATGGCGATGTCGGGTACGCCGGGCTCGACGCGATACGTGCCGTGAGACAGAGGAAGACCGTGCCCACTGAACGGAATATCCGAACCAATTTTGCCTTCTACCCGCCCCAGGGCGACGGCGGAGCTTGGCGAGCCACGGCCGAGTCTCTGGAGAGGGCTCTGAGGGAGGCGTTCCCCGAGCCGGCCGTGGAGTATCGGATCTCGGGGATCCACAGTGTGCCCGTCCTCGATTTCGAGATCGAGCTGGCGCCTGGCGTATGGATCGACGGGACGGCGTCGATGCCTGAGCCCGACTATGCCTACATCACTCTGACCGACGTGACCGCAGGCGAAGCCGCTGTCTTCGCGCGGTGGCTTCGGGACTCCTTTGTGCCCGCACCGCACCTCGTCTGGTTCGCGAGCAGCCTCGCTGTGGCGAACGGCGAGCAGGACCCGTGGCCGCTGCCGGCCGAGGGTGGGGACGAAGAGATCGCGGCGGAGCTGCGCAGGCACCTCGACTCCGTCGAGACCCCGTAGGCCAGTCCGCAGACAGTCCGCAGGACACCCGTAAGCGACCGTCGGGACCCAACGCTCGCCAACGGAGAAACGCCTGGTCAGGGTCCCTTACGGGGCTCCGCCGCAGGTCAGACTCGGGCCACAGACATTCCGCTTCAACGTCTGATTGGACGTGAATAGCGGCCTGACCTGCGAGAAGGCAGGTCAGGCCGTTGTGCTGTCCGCAGCAGTCCGCAGAACCTGGAGCGGCTACGTGTCGTAGACCGTGGAACGGTGTCCGACGTGCACGACCCACACCACTAGTTCCCCGTTGTCGATGGTGTAGACGACGCGATAGTCGCCGACTCGTAGGCGGCGGCGCTCAGGCTGGGATACGAGCGCGGTGGTGTTGAAGCCGAAAGGGTCGCTCTCCAGCTCTGTCAGTTTGGCCAGGATGCGAAGCGCCGTGTCGCGCGGGATCTTGCGAAGCTCGGTCTGGGCCTCGGGCCGGAACACCGTGCGGTAGTCACTCACTGCGTGCCAGCGTCTCCCTCATCACGTCCTCGATCGGGACGCCGACGGCCGGGCTCGCCATGCGCTCGTCGATGATGCGGTTGATCTCGCGCTCTTCCCACTCTTGATACTTGCGCAGCACCTCGATCGAGACCACGGCGGCGACCTGCTTGCCGCGACGGGTGATGACAGTGGGAATGTCGTCGCGGTCGGCCCGTTCGACGACTTCGGCCAAGTGAGCGCGTACGTCGCGGATGGACTCTATGGGCAGCGGCTGAGTCATGCCTCAAGGGTACCGAGTGTGCCATGTGTACACAATCTGAGTGGCATGCACTCGTTGGGATGAGCCACCGATTGGGTGGCCAATTCCGGGGACAGAGATCCCGCGGCCATGCGGCCCCCGCAGGAGCCCCCGCAGGGGCGCCCGCGTACGACGCCACGCCCCCGGCCGATGGACTGATTTCGCAAGCGTGCAGTCAGAAGGGGCCGACTCCTCCCGGAGCCGGCCCCTTCGTCATCACCGTGCTGGATGGTGCTGGATGCGATCTCCGAGGAGCGCGTTTTCGCAGGTGTGTCTGGTTTGGTCAAACGTGCATGAGGAAGGGGCTGGACTCGTCGAGTTCGACCCCTTCTGCATGCTCATGCCGACTTGGTGACTGGCGATCGCGGAACCGGAGGCAGGGTCAGGCGTGGGGTACCGCCGTGGCGAGGACCACCTCGAATTCCTCGAGGCTGCGGGTGGTTGCGCGAGCGTTCGCCGTGGCCTCTCCGCGGACCGCCGCGACGGCGCCACGGGATGCCACGAGTGCGTCGCGGTCGGCGTAGAGCGCGCCGACAGCGGCTCTGCCGCGGTCGCGATCGATGAGCAGGGAGATGCCGGCCAGTCCGGGGACCTTCTGGACCTTGGGCAGTGAGGTGTCGCGGAACGTGTCCACCAGCAGGTCGATGTCGGCCGGCTCGACGTCCATGTGGACCAGCCGGAACCCCGCGCCCGGCCCGAGTTCCTCTGCGCGCCGGGCGACCGCCGCTTCCCAGTTGTCGACCGTCACGGTCTGCGCGAAGGGCGCCATCATCTCGGCCCGCCGCTTGCTCAGGTTCTCGTAGCTTGCCTGCCGGGAGGCCTCGTCCTCCCACCACGATCCCACCAGGAGCTTGCCGAGCTCGCGGTCGGCGAACAGCCCCATCCCGCGAAAGCCCGGTTGCGCCGACAGCAGCGCACGCCCGTCGGTCCGGAGCGCCTCGGCGACCCCGTCGAGCTCGGCCGGATCACCCGTTGCATAGATGCTGCGAACGTACATAGCGCCCTTCCTGCCTTCCGGTGGCCCTGCGCGGGCTCGTGTTTCCACTCCATGCGATGACCGGGGTGGATGGGGGGCAACGCGGCAGGGGCATTCAGGTGAAGAGGTGAGCCGTTGGCCCCCTGCTGCTTCCCGTGCTGGGATGGCGCTGGGGCATCTGGCTCCGCGAACCAGCCTTCCGCGCGGGGCGGACGCATCCAGTCGGGCAGTGCGGTCATGAGCCGACCCTAGCGATTGCAGCCCTCATGAGGGGGCCGCAGAGGTGCAGGGAGACCTCGGGCCCTGGTCCTGATTCGGCGCCGGCTCGGTGCCGACTCCCCGTGGGGTCGGCCCCATCGGTGTTGCCGGGCCGGGGCGGCGCGTAGTTTCTTGCGGTGCAAGGTAGTGCGGGACTATCTTGTGGTGCATGACAAAGGAACTGCCCGCGACCGGTGACCAACGGCGCAGTCAGCTCCTGCGCGGGGTGCTCGACCTCTGTCTGCTCTCGCTGATCGCCGAACGGCCGAGGTACGGCTTCGAGTTCGCCGAGGCGCTCGCCGGCGGTGGGATGGAGCTGGTCAGCGACGGCAGCATCTATCCGCTGCTCGCGCGGATGGAGCGGGCGGGGCTCGTGTCCTCGTACCGTGCTCCGTCGCCCAGCGGCGGCGCCCCGCGCAAGTACTACCGCCTGACCGAGGCGGGGCGCACCGAACTGAGCGGAGGCCGGGCCGACTGGCAGGCCTTCGCCGGGGCGGTGGGCCGGATCCTGGCCGGTACGGAGTCCACGGGGGACAGCACATCATGACGAACGCGCAGATACTCGCCGCCTGCCGCAGCAACTGGGAGTACCGGGGGGTCGACGACGCCTCCATGCGCGAGATGCTCGACGAGCTCTCCGCGCACCTCGAGGACGCGGAGGCCGCCGGCCGCACCGCGCAGGACGTCGTCGGCCGGGACGTCCGGGCCTTCGCCGCGTCCTGGGCGCGGGCCCGCGCCCCGCTCTCCCGCCGGGCGCCGCGCACGGTGGCCATGGCCTGTTTCGCGGCCGGCTGCCTCCTGCTGGGTGCGTACCTGATCCGGTGGACCACCGAGGTGGATGTGGCCGCCGCCTTCCTCGCGTTCTGGCTGGCCACCGCGGCGGCCACGGTCGCTTGGGAGCTGCGGCGGGGCAGCATCGGCCTGGTGAAGAACTGGCTGGTCGGCCTCGCCGTCGGTCTGCCCGCGGCGATCGTCACCCAGCGGCTGGCCGGCGACGGGGTGCTGTTCGTCCTGCCGTTGTGGGCCGCGGCGCTCCTGCTGCTGCCCGGACTGCCGTACGCCGTCGCCGACGCGCGCGCGGCGAAGCGCCGGCGCAAGGCCGAGGTCAAGGCCGAGGCCGAAGAAGCCCCGTGACCACAGTGAAGAGCTGGAATGGAATGGCTCAACTCGCGCTTGTGCAACGGATGGTGCTGCGCAGCGCGGGCCAGGTCCGGATCTCCATGGCGATGCTGTCGCTGCTCTCCCGCCTCCCGGGCAAGGACCGGCTCATGGTCAAGGCCGTCGAGCCGATCCACAGGGCCGCCGCGGCGATCACGCTCAAGCAGTACTGACGGCCCCGGCCGCCGCCGCGCTCAGAGGCCGCGGACCGAGGCGACCGTGAACGTGGTCGGGGTGCCCGAGCCGGGGGACATCGGACCGCCCTTGTCGAACTGGGAACGGACCACCAGCGTGCGGCCCGGGGTGTGGGCGAGGGTGGTGGGGATCTGCAGCGACGGGTCCGTGATCGTACGGGTCAGGCGGGCGCGGGTGCCGTTCGCCGAGAGCTGCCAGCGGGTCAGCGTGTTGGTGGAGTTGTGCGCCACGCGCAGCGTGCCGTCGGGGGAGAGGTCGAGACCGTCGGCGGCCTTCAGGTCGCCGCCGGTGAGGGCGACCCGTCGGACGGCGCCCGTGCGCAGGTCGATGCGGAAGAGCTCGCCCTCCGTCATGTCGACGGTGAGGAGGTAGCGGCCGGTCCGGTCGGAGGCGATGCCGTTGAGGCTGAACCCGCCCGCCGGCCGGGGGCGCAGGACCGGGGTGAGGTCGTAGGCCTCGGTCAGGACGCCGCTGCCGGCGGCGAGCTGGTCCGGGGTCACGCGGTAGACCGTGCCGCGGACGCTGTCGGTCAGGTACGCGGTGCCGTCCGGGGTGACGGCCAGGTCGTTGACGAAGCGGGCGCGGCTGCCCGCGGCCACCTCGAAGTGGGCGATCCGCGTGCCGCTGGCGGTGTCGTAGACCGCCACGCCCGCGGTGGAGTCCGTCACCCACAGGCGGCCGCGGGCGTCGACCCGCAGGCCGTTCGCCGTGTGCCGGCCGTCGGTTCCGGCGGGCAGGAACACCTCCGCCTCGGGCCGGCCGGGGCGGGCCCGGTAGACGGTGCCGTCCGCGTACGAGCCGACGTAGACCGTGCGGGTGCGGGGGTCCGTGGCGATGCCCTCGGGGTAGACCTTCGCGCCGGGCAGGGCGAAGGCCGTGGATATCCGGCCGTCGGCCCCCTGCGCTGGTGCCGCGCCCACGGTGAGGGCCGCGGCCAGGGCCGTGGTGAGCGCCAGGGCCGTGGTGGGCAGGAACTTTTTCTGCGGTGCACGCATGAACAGGTGTCCTCTTCTCGACGTGTGAGGACGAAGGTAAATTAGAGTTCTAATGTTCACAAGGGCGCTTACTTGGCGACCGGTACTGACAGCGCGGTTCCGGCGAGATCCCCGTCCTTTTTTGCTCGGATTTGGAACTGTGCGGGGGTTCCGCGCATCAGCACTAGGGGATGCCCAGCCGTTCTGCCCTCGGGGGCAGTCAAGACCGTTCGGAGCGAAGTCCGTGCACCAGTACCCGCAGCGCCCGCGGCCTGATGACCAGCCGTCGTACGAGGAGTACCCGCCCCGGGGGCAGGGCCAGGGCCACTACCAGCAGCGGCAGCACCAGGAGCACCAGCAGCACGCGCAGCCGCAGCAGCAGGGGTACCAGGGCTACCCGGAGCACCAAGGGCAGCAGCCGCACGCGCAGCACCAGCAGTACGGCGATCAGCACCCCGCCGACCGGCCCCCGCAGCCCGGGCGGTCCCGGGGCCGAATATGGATCAGCGCGGTGGTCGCCCTCGCGCTCCTGCTCGGCGGCGTCGGTTTCGCCGCGTGGAAGCTCGACTGGTTCTCGGGCAACGGCGAGGCGGTGAGCTTCGGCAAGAACCCGCCCCCGGCCGCGGAGAAGAGCGAGGCCGGATCCCCGGCCGCCCCGGCCAAGCCCTCCGGGGACCCGGACGTGCTCATGCCGACCGGACCGAAGTCCGACTTCAAGCAGACGACCAAGCTCGACGACGGCACGATCATCGCCAAGACCCGCCTCACGGGTGCGAAGTCCGGCTTCGAGGGCGACGTATGGGTGTGGGCGCCCAAGCAGTACGACGACCCGAAGTACGCCAAGAGCGGCTTCCCGGTGCTCATCGCGCTCCCCGGCGGCAACGGCTTCCCGGCCAACTACTGGTCCGACCGCAGCCTCGGCCTCCAGAAGGCCATCAGCGACGGCGTCCAGGCCGGCACCAGCCTGCCGTTCATCGTGATCATGCCGGTGCTCAACCCGGACGCCAAGTACTACTACGACGGCTCCGACATCCCCGGCCAGGCCAAGATGGGCACCTGGATGGCCGAGGACGTCCCGGCCTTCGCCAAGGCCAACTTCCGTACGTACAAGTCCCGTGACGGCTGGGCCTTCATGGGCTCCTCCTCCGGTGCCTTCGTCGGCATGAAAACGGTCCTGCAGCACCCGGACAAGTTCAAGGCCGTGATCGCCAGCGGCGGCGAGATCGTTCCCGATTCCCCGCTGTGGAAGGGTCACCAGGCGGAGATGGACGCGAACAACCCCGAGAAGCTCGCGAAGAAGCTGATCGACACCAACGGTCCCGAGGTCTACATCAACTTCCAGATCGGCACGAAGGAGAGCGGGAAGGAGCGGATGACGAAGTTCCAGCAGCAGTACGGCAAGGGCCCCGTCAAGATCACCATCCGCGACATCCAGAACGGCGAGCACAACGGCTGGCACTACGTCCGGGGCATGAAGGAAGGCTCCCTGGAGTGGGTCAGCAAGGTGCTGAAGGGCCCGAAACCCGAAGCCGGCTGACCCCGCGCGGAGCACCACGTGGCCGCCGTTCGGCCGCCACGTGGTGCTCACCACGTCCCGCCCGTCCCAGGCAACCCATCCGGTCGTTCATACCTCTGTAAAGGGTGTAAGGGGGACCGATCGGTCCGACCCGCGCTCCGAGGTGAGCGCCGGAGAAGGAACGGGACAAAGACCGTGCAGCATGACCAGCAAGGCGACGGCAGCCCCATGACCAAGGGCAGCAGCCGTCGCCCCCACCGCCTGCGCCTGATTCTGATCAGCGGCGGACTCGCCCTCACCCTCGCCGGGGGCGGAGCGGCCGCCTACAAGTACGGCCTCTTCTCCGACATAGGGGATCCGGTCTCCTTCGGGAAGGTCCAGGAGAAGGCCGCCGTCGCAGCCGACGTTCCGCCCGAGGTGCTCATGCCCACCGGGCCGGCGGCCCACTTCGTCCGCACCAATCGGCTGCCGGACGGCACGCAGATCGGCCGGACCACCCTCACCGGCAAGAAGTCCGGCTTCACGGGCGACGTGTGGGTGTGGGTGCCCAAGGAGTACGACGAGCCGAAGTACGCCAAGAGCGGCTTCCCGGTCCTGATCTCCCTGCCCGGCGGCCGCGGCTACCCCACGAACTACTGGGGGACCGGCCCCGGCCTCGGCCTGCAGAAGGCCGTGAGCGACGGCGCCAAGGCCGGCACCAGCCTGCCCTTCATCCTCGTCATGCCGGTGCACAACGCCGACACCAAGCACCACTTCGACGCCTCGGACATTCCCGGAGAGCCCAAGATGGGCACCTGGATGGTCGAAGACGTCCCGGATTTCGCGAAGGCCAATTTCCGGACCTTCACCTCTCGCGACGGGTGGGCCTTCATGGGCTCCTCCGCCGGCGGCTTCGGCGCCTTCAAGCACGTCCTGAAGTACCCCGACCGGTTCAAGGCCGCCATCGCGAGCGGGGTCGACATCGTCCCCGATTCCCCGCTCTGGAAGGGGAACACGCAGGCCATGGACGAGAACAACCCCGAAAAGCTCGCCGAGAAGCTGATCAAGGCGGGCGGCCCGGACGTCTACATCAACTTCCAGATCGGCACCGCGGAGAGCGGCCGCGACAAGGCCGAGAAGTTCATGAGCGACTACGGGAGGGGCCCCGTGCACACCTCGCTGCAGGTGATCCAGGATGGTGAGCACAACGGAAAGTCGTACGTGCGGGGTATGAGGGAGGGCTCCCTGGAGTGGATCAGCAAGGTGATGAAGGGACCGACACCCGACCCCGCCGTGCGATGAGCACGGTGGTGAAGGGGGCCTCCGCGGCCGCCGCCGCGGGGATCGCGGCGGTGTGCGCCGTCGCGGGGATCGCGGCGCCCGGCGACCGCCCCGTGCTCCCCTTCCCCACCGTCGGCGTCCTCATGGCGGGCGGCGAGCACTGGTGCACGGCGAGCGTCGTCGACAGCCCGAAGGGCAACGTCGTCGCCACCGCCGCGCACTGCGTGGCCCCCGCCGGCGAGGACGGCCGGCCGGGCGAGGTGGCCCACGACGGCCTCGCCATCGGCGAGCTCTCCTTCGCCCCCGCCTTCTCCGGCGAGGGCGCCGGCACCCAGCCGCTGGGGGTGTGGAAGGTCCGCTCGATCCACGTGGACGACCGCTGGACCAAGTGGGGCGAGGACACCGCCGACTTCGCCTTCCTCACCATCGCGCCGGACGAGGACGGGCGCAGCGTCCAGGACGCCGTCGGCGGCCGCGCCGAGGCCCCGAAGCCCGAGTGGACCTCCGGGTACGACCGGGACGTGACCGTCGTCGGCTATCCGGAGTCCGAGCACAACCCGCAGAACAAACCCGTCTCCTGCACGACGCAGACCCGCCACGACGACGAGGACCCCGACATGCTCTACATGAGCTGCGCCGGGTTCTGGACCGGGACGAGCGGCAGCCCCTGGATCGCCGACCGGGGCGGGGCCGACCGCGCCGGACGGCTGATCGGGGTGCTGAGCGGCGGGGACACGGACGTGGACTCCACGGCCGCGCTGTTCGACGAGCACGCGAAGGCCCTCTACGAGAAGGCCGCACGGGGCTGAGCCCGCGCCCCGCGCCCGCTACTGCTTGCGCTCCGTGCTGACGATCACGCCCACCGCCGCCACGACGATCGCACCGCCGACCACGATCGGCCAGGTCAGGGCCTCGTCGAGGATCAGCGCGCCGAGCGCGACGGCCACGACCGGATTGACGTACGCGTACGTGGCCACCAGCGACAGCGGCGCGGCCTGGAGCAGCCACACGTACGCGGTGAAACCGACGAGCGAGCCGAAGAGCACCAGGTAGCCCAGGGCCAGCCAGGAGGCGGTGGAGAAGGCCGCCGGGTCCAGGCCGCGGTGCTCGCCGCGCAGCAGGCCGACGACCACCCCGCCCACTCCGCCGGCGAGCATCTGGTACGCGCTGCCCGTGAACGGATTGCCCGGCAGCGACAGCTTCGACGCCGAGAACGAGCCCAGCGACCACAGGACCGACGCCACCACGACCAGCAGCACCCCCGACAGCCGAACCGTCCCGCTGAGGCCCGGACTGGTCAGCACCGCGAGCCCGGCCAGGCCGACGAGCACCCCGCCCAGGGTGCGCAGCGGAGGCCGGTCACCGGTGCTCGCCCGCAGCACCACCAGCCACATCGGCACCGCCGCGACCAGCAGTGCGGCCAGGCCGGACGGCACGGAGGTCTCGGCGAGCACCACCAGGCCGTTCCCGCCGAGGATCAGCAACAGGCCCACCAGCACCGCCGAGCCGAGCTGCGCACGGGTGGCCTTGAGCGCGGCCGGACCGTACCGCCAGGCGACGGCGGCGGCCAGCAGCAGACCGGCGGTGATGAAGCGGGCTCCGGCGGAGAGGAAGGGCGGCATGGTCTCGACGACGATCCGGATGCCGAGGTAGGTCGAGCCCCAGACGACGTAGACGAGGGCGAGGGCGATCCAGACGGCGCCGGTGATCCTGCCGCGGGACGTGGCCGCCGCCTTGTCGTCCACCGGAGTTGATGTGCGCATGCGCGGATCCTATGGTCGTTGCCCCATGCAGGCTTCTGGATATCTCAGCCCTTGAGCAGGGCGTTCAGATCGCCGTAGGGGAGGGAGTGGGCGAGGGCCCCGTACGTGCCGTCGGAGAGCAGCTCCTCGGCGGCGCGCCGGACCACGGCGTACGCGGCTTCGGCGACCCAGGAGCCGAGGCTGACGCGGGACACGCCGAGGGCGCCGAGTTCGGCGACGGTCGGGGCGTCGGGGCCGAGGAGGATGTTGAGGGGGGCGTCGATGCCCTTGGCGAGCTCGGCGACGGTGGCCGGGTCGAGCACGCCGGGCACGAAGACGCCGGTGGCCCCGGCGCGGAGGTAGGCGGCGGCGCGGGCCAGGGTCTCGTCGAGGCGGGTCGCCGGGTCGCCGAGGCCCCTGAGGTACGTGTCGATGCGGGCGTTGATGTAGAGCGGCACCCCGGCGGCGTCGGCCGCGGCCCGGGCGGCGGCCAGGCGCTCGGCCATCTCGGCCGGGGCGCGGTGGGGGCCGTCCTCGATGTTGATGCCGACCGCTCCGGCGGCGAGCACCCCGGCGACGGTCTCGCCCACGGCGGCGGGGTCGGCGCCGAAGCCGCCCTCGATGTCGGCGGTGACGGGGACGGAGACGGCGGAGGCCACGCGGGCGACGAGGTCGAGGGCCCGGTCACGGGCGAGCGCGTCGCCGTCGGGCGAGCCGAGGGACCAGGCGACGCCGGCGCTGGTCGTGGCGACGGCGGAGGCGCCGGCGGCCTCGACGATGCGGGCGCCGGCGACGTCCCAGGCGTTCGCGAGGGCGAGGGGGGCTGCGGGGGTGTGCAGGTCCGCGAACGCGGTGGCCTTGGCGGCGAGGTCAAGATTCGTGGTCATGGGCCCACTTCACCAGACGGGGCCGCCCCGGGCTCGCGGTTTTCCGACATCAAGGCCGCCCCCGCCACCGGGGCTCCGCCCGCCGCCCCCGTACGGCGCTCCGCGCCCGCGCCTCAAATGCCGGCGGGGCTCAAAGAACGGGGCTCCGCCCCGGACCCCGCGCCTCAAACGCAGGCGGGGCTGGAGTGTGCCGGCGGGGCTGCACTGACCCGTGCAAGGCGGACCTTGCCCGCCGCCCGAACGGACGGCTGCGGCCCACATCCAGCCCAGCCGGTGTTGAGGCGGGTCAGGGCGGAGCCCGGGGAGGTGGTCCGTAGGGGCTTGCGGTGCTGGGCTCGCGCCAGTTCGGGCGCAGCCCGAAGAGTGGGGGCTATGGGGCCAGGCCCGTTTTGGCGCCTGCGCCGCAGAGGGGGATCACCGCGGTGCGGCCCTGCAGGGGGTCGGAGGGCGCGCCCGGCCCCACCGCCGCCCAACAGGCCGCCGCCGTCGGTTCGACGAACAGCCCACGCCGGGCCAGGTCCCGCTGGGCCTCGCGCAGCCGGGCGTCCGGGACCGTCACGAAGGTGCCGCCGGACTTGCGGACCGCGGCCAGGATCTGCCGGGCGCGCGGCGGCGCGGGGATCGCGATCCCCTCGGCCAGGGTCGGCAGCTGCGGAACCGGCTCCGCGTCCTCGGCGCCGGCCGCGAAGGCCGTGGCCAGCGGCGCCACCGCCTCCGACTGCACCGCGATCAGCGCCGGCGGCCGCACCCCGCGCCGGGCCAGCTCCTCCACGGCCAGCGCGGCCCCCAGCAGCAGGGTCCCGTTGCCCACCGGCACGACCAGCACCTCCGGGAGCCGCCCGCCCAGTTCCTCCCACACCTCGTACACGTACGTCTTGGTCCCGTGCAGGAAGTACGGGTTGAAGACGTGGCTCGCGTAGAAGACCCCGGGCGAGTCCGCCTCCGTACGGGCGGCCCGCGCCGCGGCCTCGCGCCCGCCCGGCACCACCCGCACGAGCGCCCCGTGCGCCCGCATCTGTTCGGTCTTCTTCTCCGACGTGCCCTCGGGCACATAGATTTCACAATCGAGCCCGGCCCGGGCGCAGTACGCCGCGATCGAGGTCCCCGCGTTGCCGCTGCTGTCCGCCACGACCCGTTCCGGAGCCAGCCGCCGGGCCAGCTCCACGAGCATCACCGCGCCCCGGTCCTTGAACGACAGCGTCGGCATCAGGAAGTCGAGCTTGGCGTGAACCCGCTCCGCCAGCGGGACCAGCGGAGTGTGGCCCTCCGCCAGTGACAGGGAGAACGCCCCCGGCAGCGGCAGCGCCGACCCGTACCGCCACAGCGAATTCGGCCCGGCGGCGGGCTCCAGCGGCGCGGCCGGATCCGGCGTGAAATCGAGGTCCCAGGGTCCGCCGCAGACCGGGCACCCCCAAGGAGCAGTCCGGACGTCCGCGCGTGTACCGTCCTCTGAGCAGACGTAACCGGGGGTTGCGTGCGTCATGTGCGGATCGCCTTTTCTCGATCATGGCCGCTGTATGGCACGGATGTTACGCGTCCGTTGTCCTCTTGTGGGTCGCGCCGGGGGTGGGCCAACCTTTCGAAGGCGACAGCCCGTTGGGCCATCTGCTTTGTCATGGCCACGCTTGCGCGGCGCCGCTTCACCCCCCGCAATGCACCACCTATGAGGAGGACCCGTCACATGCCCGTGATGCGTCACAGGAGCCGGAAAATCGCCGGCATCAGCGCGACCGCGGTCGTGGCCCTCGCGCTCGGCTCGGCCGCCGCGCTGCCCGCCTCCGCCGCCGACATCGGCGTACGGGGCGTGATCCAGAACGCCGGAGCCCCCGGCTCGGTCCCCGGCAGCTACATCGTGACCCTGAACGACACCGCCGCCCGCTCGACCGCCCCGAGCGGCAAGGCCGTCGCCAAGCGTTACGGCGCGAAGATCGACCGGACGTACAGCGCGGCCCTCAACGGCTACTCCGTCGAGGTCTCCGAGGCGCAGGCCAAGAAGCTCGCCGCGGACCCCGCGGTCAAGTCGGTCGTGCAGAACCGCACCTTCACCGTCAGCGCCACCCAGCCCACCCCGCCGTCCTGGGGCCTGGACCGCGTCGACCAGCGCGCGCTCCCGCTCAACCAGAGCTACACCTACCCGGACCAGGCGGGGCAGGGCGTCACCGCGTACGTCATCGACACCGGTGTCCGCATCACGCACCAGGACTTCGGCGGCCGTGCCTCCTACGGCTACGACGCCATCGACAACGACAACACCGCCCAGGACGGCAACGGCCACGGCACGCACGTCGCCGGCACCGTCGCGGGCGGCGCGTACGGCGTGGCCAAGAAGGCCAAGATCGTCGGCGTGCGCGTGCTCGACAACAGCGGCTCCGGTACGACGGCCCAGGTCGTCGCGGGCATCGACTGGGTGACCCAGAACGCCGTCAAGCCGGCCGTGGCCAACATGTCGCTCGGCGGCGGCGCGGACTCCGCGCTCGACGCGGCCGTCCGCAACTCCATAGCCTCCGGCATCACCTACGCCGTGGCCGCGGGCAACGAGTCGAGCAACGCCTCCACCAAGTCCCCGGCGCGCGTCACCGAGGCCATCACGGTCGGTGCCACCACCAGCTCCGACGCCAGGGCGAGCTACTCCAACTACGGCAGCGTCCTCGACATCTTCGCGCCGGGATCCTCCATCACCTCCGCGTGGGGTACGGGCGACACCGCCGCCAACACGATCAACGGCACGTCGATGGCCACCCCGCACGTCGCGGGCGCGGCCGCCGTCTACCTCTCGCAGAACCCGGCCAGCACCCCGGCCCAGGTGGCCACGGCCCTGCTCAACTCGGCCACCCCGGACGTGGTGACCGGACCCGGCACCGGTTCCCCGAACCGCCTGCTCCACGTCGGCGTCCAGGGGCCCGTCCCCCCGGGCAAGCGCTTCGAGAACACCGCGGACTACGCGATCAACGACAACGCGACCGTCGAGTCCCCGATCACCGTCAGCGGTGTCACCGGCAACGCCCCGGCGACGCTGAAGGTCCCGATCGACATCAAGCACACCTACATCGGTGACCTCCGGGTGGACCTGGTGGCGCCCGACGGCACCGTCTACGTCCTGCACAACCGTGCCAACGGCGGTGCCGACAACATCGTCAGGACCTTCACCGTGAACGCCTCGGCGGAGACGGCGAACGGTGTCTGGAAGCTCCGCGTGAACGACAACGCGAGCGCCGACACCGGGAAGATCGACTCCTGGGTGCTCCAGTTCTGAGCAGCCGGGACGGCGGGCTCGCGACCGAGCCGTGAACAACAGCGGGGGCGACCGACTTGTCGGTCGCCCCCGCTGCGTACTATTTCGCGCATTCGTTCGCGCATGCGTTCGCAGCCGCCGCGGATGACGCCCGTGCCGCCCCGCGATGCGCCTGCGATGTCCCTGCGACGCCCGATGCGATGGAGTCCGACCCCGTGAGCACCCCGCCGAGTCCTCCTCCCGGACCGGGCCACTCCTGGCCCCCGCCGTCCCCGCAGCCGGGCTGGGGGCCGCCGCCCGGATACGGGCAGCAACAGCCGCCGCCGCTCAACGGTTTCGCGCTCGCCTCCTTCCTGTCGGGGCTGCTGTGCTTCGCGCCGCTCGGCATCGCCTTCGGCATCGCGGCCCTCGTGCAGATCTCGAAGAACCGCGAGCGCGGGAAGGTCCTGGCGATCGCCGGCCTGGTGCTGTCCGTGGTGATGACCGGAGGGCTGTTCTTCGCCGCCGACCGGGTCGCCTCGGCGGTCGGCGACCGCTTCGACGGGCTGAGCGAGTACACCGAGGTCGAAGGCGTGCTCACGGACGTCGACGAACTGCGGGCGGGCGACTGCTTCAACGTCGAGGACGGTGAACTGCTCGACGAGCGGCCCCTGATGTACAAGATCGACTGCGGGGAGAAGCACCACGGCGAGGTCACCGCGGCGAAGCGGCTCGACGGGGTGGTGGACAGCCCCGACTCGGACGTGGCCCGCCGCGCGTCCGAAGACGCGTGCTGGCAGGCCCAGGACGAGTACGCGATGGACACGTGGGCACTGCCCGACCACGCGGAGATGTTCTACTACGCGCCCTCCCGCCAGTCCTGGGGCCAGGGGGACCGCCTGCTGCTCTGCGTGATCGGTACGACCTCGGTGGAGATGCGGGGCAGCCTGCGTCAGGACACCGGCATGCTCAAGCCCGAGCAGGTGGCGTTCCTGCGGGCCGCCAATGCCGTCGAGTTCGTCATGAGCCGGCCGCCCGAGGAGGAGGTCGACGAGGCGCTGGGGAAGCACCAGGCGTGGGCGCGCCGGGTGCACGCGGCGCTGGGCGAGGAGGCGAAGGTGCTCCAGGGGGACGCGGGGCGGCCGGGGCTGGAGAAGAAGGTCGCGGCGCAGCTCAAGGGGATCGAGGCGGCCCGCGCGGAGTGGCTGCGCGCCTCGCAGGCGAAGACGCCGCGGGAGTTCGACAAGCAGTGGGACCGGGCCGTGGCAGCGATGTCCATGGAGACGGAGCAGGCGCTGCGCGGCGCGTACGGACTTTCGATGGCGATCCCGGAGTGGCTGGAGGACGGCCAGGAGGACCCGGAGGACGCGGACGGCGGGCCCGGCCGGGGGCCCTCGAGGGAGGCGGCGTGACGTCGACGGGGTAACGCACGGTAACGGGTTTGAGTGACCTGGCTTCATCACTTCGGGTGAAACTCTGGCCCTTGCTTGCGGTCTACAACCGTCGGTTGCCAGGGTGTAGCTGTCTGTCAAGCTGATGGGAGTGGCCAGTGACTTTCGGTGAGCAGCCGGCCTATCTGCGCGTGGCCGGGGATCTTCGACGGAAGATCGTCGACGGTTCTCTGCCCCCGCACGCCCGGCTCCCCTCCCAAGCCCGCATCCGCGAGGAGTACGGAGTCTCCGACACCGTGGCCCTGGAGGCGCGCAAGGTCCTCATGGCGGAGGGGTTGGTCGAGGGCCGGTCCGGGTCCGGCACGTACGTACGGGAGCAGCCGGTCCCGCGGCGTGTGGCCCGCTCCGGCTACCGCACGGGCGGCGCGTCGACGCCGTTCCGGCAGGAGCAGGCGGACGCGGGGGCGCGCGGCACGTGGGAGTCGAGCAGCGAGCAGGCGGCCGCGCCCGCCGAGATCGCGAAGCGGCTCGGCATCGAGCCGGGCGAGCGGGTGATGCGGACGCGGTACGTCTTCCGCGACGCGGGGGAGGCGATGATGCTGTCGACCTCCTGGGAACCGCTCGCCGTGACCGGCCGGACCCCGGTGATGCTGCCGGAGGAGGGGCCGCTGGGCGGCTCCGGCGTGGTGGACCGGATGGCCGCGATCGACGTCGTCGTGGACAACGTGGTGGAGGAGGTCGGCGCGCGGCCCGGCCTGGCGGAGGAGCTCGTGCAGCTGGGCGGGGTGCCGGGGCACGTGGTGCTCGTGATCGGCCGCACGTACTTCGCGTCGGGGCGCGCGGTGGAAACGGCCGACGTGGTGGTCCCGGCCGACCGCTACCGCCTGTCGTACCACCTCCCGGTGCGGTAGCCGCCCGTCGGGTGTGCGGGTGCGTCGCCGATGCCGGGGCTCGGGGGCCGGCCCCCGACGACGGTCCGCACCGGAAAGCGAACAGCGGGGCACGGGGGGCGTAACCCCGTCGTGACGAGGGGGTCGGGGGTGTAACCGCCGGGCAACGGCCAAGGGTGACGGGGCGTCACATGCGGGCCCTACCGTCCGGCGGTATGACCGATACCGCCACCACCTCCGGCACGGCGGCGCAGCCGGCCCGTACCTACGCGAAGCTCGCCGCCGACGAGAGCCGCGAGGACTACTCGCTCAGATACGCGCCCCACTCCTTCCGCCGCTGGGGCCCCGGCACCGTCGCCGGCACCGCCCTCGGCGGCATCGCCTACCTCGCCGACTTCGCCATCGGCGCCTCCATCGTCTTCACCTACGGATTCACCAGCGGCGCCGCCGCGATCCTGGCCGCCGCCGTGGTCATCTTCCTGACCGGCATCCCGATCGCGCGCGCCTGCGCCACGTACGGCCTGGACATGGACCTGGTGACGCGGGGCGCGGGCTTCGGGTACTTCGGCTCCACCCTGACCTCCCTCATCTACGCCTCCTTCACCTTCATCTTCTTCGCGCTCGAAGGCTCGATCATGGCCCAGGCCATGCACCAGGCCTTCGGTCTGCCGGTCGAGGCCGGCTACCTCGTCACCACCCTCATCGTGATCCCCATCGTCTTCCGCGGCATGGGCGCCCTGGCCAAGGTGCAGGCCTGGACCCAGCCGGTCTGGCTGATCGGGCTGGTGCTGCCCTTCGTGGTGCTCGCCTTCCACGCCCCCGAGGCATGGGGCGCCTTCGCCGGCTTCGGCGGGACCGAGGGCGCCGGGTCCGGGTTCTCGTGGATCGGCTTCGGGTTCGGGACCGGCATCGCGCTCTCGCTGATCGCGCAGATCGGGGAACAGGCCGACTACCTGCGGTTCATGCCCGCCAAGACCCCGGCCAACAGCCGCAGGTGGAACCTCGCCGTCCTCGCCGCCGGCCCCGGCTGGGTGGTCATCGGCGCGGCCAAGCAGCTCGGCGGTGCCTTCCTCGCCTTCGTCGCCCTGGAGGCGGTGGGCCGGACGCACGCCCTGGAGCCGATCGCCCCGCAGGTCGAGGCCCTGCGCCCGTGGCTCGGCGGCTTCGCGCTGCCCGCCGCCGCGCTCTTCGTGATCGTCTCCCAGATCAAGATCAACGTCACCAACGCGTACAGCGGATCGCTGTCCTGGTCGAACTTCTTCTCCCGCGTCACCCACCGCCACCCCGGCCGGGTCTGGTACATCTTCCTCAACCTCGGCATCGCGCTGGCGCTGATGGAGCTGAACATGTTCGCGATGCTCGGCAAGCTGCTGGGCTTCTACTCCAACGTCGGCATCGCCTGGATCGCCGCGGTCGCCGCCGACCTCGTGATCAACAAGCGGCTCGGACTCAGCCCGCCCTACATCGAGTTCAAGCGCGCCTACCTCCACGCCGTCAACCCGGCGGGTTTCGGCTCGATGGTGATCGCCTCGACCGTCTCGATCCTCGCCTTCTTCGGGCTGTTCGGCACCTACGCGGAGGCCTTCTCCACCTTCATCGCCGCCGGACTCGCCCTCCTGCTGTGCCCGTTGATCGCCTGGATGACCAGGGGGAAGTACTACCTGGCCCGGCCCAACACGGTGACCGGTCCGGGCGTCGCCGTCGAGGACGTCACCGCCACCCACGTGTGCTCGGTCTGCGAGTCCGCGTACGAACTCCCCGACATCGCCGACTGCCCTGTCCGATCGGGGCCGATCTGTTCCCTGTGCTGCTCGCTCGACGCGACCTGCGGGGACGTCTGCCGCAATGAGGCGCAGGGCGGTGCGGTGATCCTGCCGATGCCGTCCGTGCGCCCCGTCTGAACCGGCGCGCACGGCCCACTCGTACGCATGGCCGGATGCGTACGCCTGCGAGGTACCTCTTCGTGAAAAACCGTATCCGCTGCGTGAAGGTCGGGCGTAAGCTCGGGCATATGCGCAATGCGGTTTCCCGGGCAGGTACGTCGGCGGAGGGTGAAACGCGATGAACGACAGCGGTGCCCTGCTCCCGTGGCTGGTCATACGTCAGGACGACAACGGCAACCGCTACCGGGTGGGCCGGTACTCCACCCGGGCCGAGGCCCAGAAGGTCGTCGACAGCCTCGACGACCGAGGACACAAGCAGCTCTACTGGGTCGAGCGGATCGGTCAGACCGCCACGATGAACTGAGCATCCAGTGTTGACATAGGCTCCGCCCATGACTGTACGAGTGGTCGTGGGCGGAGCCCTTTGTCATGAGGGGCGCCTGCTGGCCGCCCGCCGCAGTGCACCGCCGGAGCTCGCCGGACGCTGGGAGCTGCCGGGCGGGAAGGCCGAACCGGGTGAGTCCGTCCCCGACGCGCTGGTGCGCGAACTGCGCGAGGAGCTCGGCGTGGAGACCGAGCCGCTGGAGCGGATCCCGGGGGAGTGGCCGCTGAAGCCCGGTCTCGTCCTGCACGTGTGGACCGCCCGGCTGCTGTCCGGGGTGCCCGCTCCGCTGGAGGACCACGACGAGCTGCGCTGGCTCGGGCCGGAGGAGCTGGAGTCGGTGGACTGGCTCGACCAGGACCGGCCCGCGGTCGCCGAGGCCGGCCGACGGCTGCGGCGCGGGGAGGGCGTTCCGGGCGGCGTCCCTTGCGGAAGCCCGCACGTCGGCCCGGACGTCGGCCCGGACGGAGGTCCGGAAGGCGGCGGGGGCGCGTGACGCTCGCGCGGTAGGCCGTCTGTGCCACAGTGCGCCGGTGGGGGGGGATCGAGTGGTACGACGCCTCGAATATCGGGTATGTCGCTATTAATCCCTATCTCGTCCCTCTCTCGTCCCGGACGAACCGGACTGGGGTCGCTGCTGGCCCGGGAAGTGATCGGCGTGATCGACACAGACGGTGAATGCGCCGAGTGGGCCTTTCCCGCCGAGCCCGGTGCCGTCCGCACCGCACGCCACGCCGTGCGCGGCGCCCTGCGCGCCTGGGGCCTGGAGGCCGTCGGCGATGTGACCGTCCTGCTGGTCAGCGAGCTCGTCACCAACTCCCTGCGGTACGCCTCCGGACCCATCGGCGTCCGTCTGGAACGGCGCGATCCAGCCGCCGACAGCCCCGCGAGCGGTCCCGCGCTGCTGGTGGAGGTTTCGGATCCGCTTCCGGATCCGCCCCGCGAACGGGTCGCCGGGGCGGACGACGAAGGAGGCCGTGGCCTGCACCTCGTCGCCGTCGCCTCGCAGCGCTGGGGAACCCGCCACGGGAAGTCGGGCAAGACAGTGTGGTTCGAATTGGCTCTTCCTGGTGAGTAACAAGGTGAACGGTGGCGGGGGATCCCCCGGCGGAACCTCCCGGTGACGAGGGGAGGAGGAGTCCGGGGGAGATCACGCGAGATGGCTCGAAATCATCGAGACCGTGCTGTGATCGTGAACGCCGTGCCGTCCGGGGCCGTGGTGCTGAATACTGCGGTCATGGCCGGTCCGGTTGCGGTGAGCTGGAGGGGACGGTCGCGTGAGCGAAACACCTGCGCAGGCACATCAGGCCAATGTGCCTCGGGAGACATGGCACGACGCCCTGTGGCACAGCAGTCCGCCTGGCTCGATATATGACTACATAAAGGTCGCATCCTTCTCGATCGGACCCGACGGGTACATCGACCAGTGGAGTCTGCGCGCCGAGGAACTGTTCGGCCTGACGGCCGCCCAGGCGGTCGGCCGCGACCCGGTCGACGCCTTCATGCCGCCCGAGCTGCGCCCCGACGCACACCGCAAGGTCGCAGAGATCCTCGACGGCAAGGAGTGGACCGGTCTGATCCCCTTCCGGATCCCGGGCGGGGACGGCGCACACGGGGTGGCCGAGATCTATGTGATGCCCACACAGACCGAGACCGCCGAGCGGGCCGCGCTGTGCGTCGTCGTCGACGTCCGCGCGCTGCGGCGCATCGAGTCCGACCTGGCGGCCTCACAGGCCATATTCGGTCAATCTCCCTTCGGCTTCCTGCTCTTCGGCACGGACCTCACCGTGCAGCGGGCCAACCGCCGCTTCGCCACCGTCTTCGGAGGCAGCGCCGAGGAGCACCGCGGGCGCACCGTGCACGACTACCTGCCGGCGCACGAGGCCGACCGGATGGCCGAGGCCCTGCGCCGGGTGCTGGACACCGGGGACTCGGTCACCGACCTGCGGATCACCGGCGCCGCCCCCGGCAGCCGGGAGAACCGCCACTGGTCCATCAACCTCTACCGCGTGCACGGCGGCACCGGCCGCCCCATCGGCGTCGCCGGCATCGGCACCGACGTCACCCGACGCCACCTCGCCGCCCGCGAGGCCGCCGGGGTCCGGCGCAATCTCGCCCTGCTCAACGAAGCCGGGCACCGCATCGGGAACTCCCTGGACCTGGAGACCACCGCCCGGGAACTCCTCGACGTCACCGTCCCGGGCTTCTGCGACCTGGCCGCCGTCGACCTCTACCAGGGGCTGCTGCTCGGCGACGACGACCGGCCCGCACGGCCGCAGGGGCCGGGCGTGCCCAGCCTGCCCGGCCAGGGCCCGGCCCGGACCCCGTCCGCCGCGCTGCGCCGGGTGGCCTTCGCCTCGGCCGTCTCGGACGCGCCGCTGTCCGGTCCGGGCGCGCTGGTCTCCGTGGGCGACGTCCACCGCTACCCGGCGGCGTCGCCGGGCGCGCTCGCCCTGCGCACGGCGCGGCCGCGGCTGATCGAGGGCGGCGGACCGGAGGACCTCGTGCAGTCCACGCTGGTCGTGCCGATGGTCGCCCACGACACCGTGGTCGGGCTCGCGCAGTTCTCCCGTACGAAGGGCAGCGAGCCCTTCGGGGAACGCGACCGGGCGGTGGCCGTGGAACTCGCCGCCCGGGCCGCCGTGTGCATCGACAACGCGCGGCTGTACCGGCGCGAGCACGAGCGGGCGTTGATACTGCAGCGCAGCCTGCTGCCCCCCGGCGACCCGGAGGCCGCGGGCCTGGACATCGCCTGCCGGTACCTGCCGGGGAACGCGGCCACCGAGGTCGGCGGCGACTGGTTCGACGTGATCGAGCTGCCCGGGCACCGCACGGCGCTGGTCGTCGGCGACGTCATGGGCCGGGGACTGCGGGCCGCCGTCGCGATGGGCGAACTGCGCACCGCCGTAAGGACCCTCGCACTGCTGGACCTCGAACCGGCGGAGGTGCTGACCGCGCTGGACGAGATCGCCCGGGGCCTCGGCGCGCCCGGCGGCTCCCAGCAGGCCTCGCGGGCGGCCCTGCACTCGCGGGACGCCGACCGCTCCGAGGTCTACCTCGCCACCTGCGTCTACGCCGTCTACGACCCGGTGACGCGGCGCTGCACGATCGCCAACGCGGGCCACATGCCGCCCGTGCTGGTGGAGCCGCCGGACGAGCGCGGGAAGCCGAGGCCCGCACTGCTCCTGGAGGTGCCGCCCGGGATGCCGCTGGGCGTGGGCGGGGAGCCGTTCGAGGAGGTCGAGGTCGAACTCCCCGAGGGCGCCCTGCTGGCCCTCTACACCGACGGGCTCGTGGAGTCCCGGGACCATCCGCTGGAGGAGGGCCTGCGCGGCCTGCGGGCGGCCCTCGCAGACCCGGTCCGCCCGCTGGAAGACGTCTGCGACCACGTGCTGAACACGCTGGACACCCGGCACGGCGAGGACGACATCGCCCTGCTCATGGCACGTGTGCAGGGGCTGCCGGTGGACGCGGTGGGGGACTGGCAGCTGCCGCGCGAGGCCCGGTCCGTGGGACGGGCGCGGGAGCTGGCCCGCGCCAAGCTGCCGGCGTGGGGCCTGGAGGGCCTGCTGGACACCACCGAACTGCTGGTCAGCGAACTCGTCACCAACGCGCTGCGCTACGGGGAGGGCGAGATCCGGCTGCGGCTGCTGCTGGACCGGACCCTGGTCTGCGAGGTGTGGGACGCCAACCTGGTGCAGCCGCGCCGGCGGCGGGCCCGCGACACCGACGAGGGCGGCCGGGGCCTCCAGCTCGTGGGCCTGCTGTCCGCCGGGTGGGGCACCCGCCGGACCCACCGCGGCAAGACGGTCTGGTTCGAGCTCCCGCTGCCGGGCGCGGCGGCGGAGGCGGTTGCCGAACTGTCGGCGGAGCAGCTGCTGAGCATGTACGGCTGAGTGGGGCGGCGGGCTCCTGCCCCCGGACCCGCCAGGTCCGGGGGCCTGAGCTCATTTCGGGTCGGTGTCCTTGAAGCACCGGGAGTACACGGCGAAGGAGATCAGCGGCTCGCTTCCGCTGGCGCCTTTGAGCCACGTGGCCTCAAGCTGGGTGTGCGTCGTCTCGTGTGCGGCGAAGACCTCGATCCGCTTGCTCTCGGTATTGGTGTTCGGGCCGTTCTTCACGACCTTCCAGCCGTTCTCCGGCAGCTGCGCGCCCAGACTCTGTATGCCCTTGTCGAGGGTGTCGTTGTCCACGCCGTAAACGGACCAGACATGCCGTACATAGCGGAGACCCTTTTTCTTCTCCTCGCTCGTGCCGCAGGGATAGGTCACCGGTCCCATGTCCGTCACCTTCCCCTTGACCTGGGTCAGGTCAAGGGCCCTGCTCGACAGAGCGCCGACCTCCGCCTCCACCTCCTGGTGACTGCGGGTCTGGGGGGTGTACTTGCGCTGTGTGGAGGTCTCGTCGTCCATGAAAGAGCATCCTGCTGTGAGGGTCAGGGCGCTCAGGAGCGCCAGTGCGGTGACGTTACGCCTGTTCCTTCGATCCACTAGCGGGCCTTCCTCTCCAGGTCGACTTCCTCGTACTGCCCGGCTATGACGAGTGCCTGGTTCAGCAGGCTTTGAGACGGCTCGCCGCCCTCCTCGTCCCAGAAGTTTCCGTGGCCCGGGGAATCGCTCTGCATCTTGTTGGCACCGAATTCCTCGTCGGTGGGAATGACGCGGTTGTCACCGAGCCCCGTGTTTCGACCACCCCAAGTGACGAAGTTGTCGTCGCCCCCGCCTTCCATGGCCCACGTGTGCTTCGGCTTGAACCCCAGGTCCGCCGCATGGTCCGCCTGCATGCCGGGGCTGCCGACCGCGATCACATCGTCGACCGGCAGGGGGTTGGACCACCAGGTGTCGGCGTAAGGACTGCGGTACTTCGCCGTGTCGCCGATCAGCGTGGTTCCGTAACTGTGGCCGATGAGCGTCGTGTGCGAGCTGTCGCCACTGGCCGACTGATGGGCCGCCTCGCTGCCGTCGAGGAACCGCCGCAGGGTCGGTGCCCCCTGCTCGGCCCACTTGTCGTGGGGGGCCTCGGTGAGGATGGTGTTCGGGGCGTCGTAGTCGAACCAGGTGATGGTCGACACCGACTGTCCGGGCGTCCGCAGTGAGGTCTCGCGCCACAGGGCGTCGCTCTTCGCGGCCTCGTCCGAGATGCTCCCGAGCGTCGTCTTCGTACCCGGCACGAAGATGGCGGTGTGGTCCGCCGTGTCCGGATTCCCGTTGGCCAGGATCACGCGTCCGTCGTTGTTCGCCTCGGCGTCGAATCCGAGCAGGTACGCCTCGGGCAGTCCCCGCTCGCCGGTGGCGTCGAAGCGCTTCTGGATGGTCTCCATGCCGAACAGGCGGTCTTTCAGGTGGTCCCTCCGGTCCCCGTGCTTGTCGTTCCAGGCCTTCCACTCGTCGGTCTCTTCGCGCATCCAGGCGCGTCCGCGCTGGACGTGGTGGTACTTAGGCTCCGGTTCCTTGGGGATTGCGTTCAGCTCCACCTGGTACGCGCCGTGCTTCTCCGCGAGGACCGTTCGGTTGGCGCTGTCGCGGATGTCCGCAGGAAGCCCGTCCAGTGCTCCGACACTCGCCGGCTGGAGGGTGATGTAGGCCTCCCGCTCCTCCTCCGACAGCCCCTTCCACCACTCGGCGTTCAACCGGGGGTCGCTGCCCTGCGGCGGCGGGGGCTTGATGTGGCTGAGGTAGTCCTTCGCGCCGCTGTTGACATCGGCGGTGTCGCTCTGGACGTCGGCCCAGTCGGACTCGGAGACCTTGAGGTCGTCGTCCGCCTTGAGCTTGCGCAGGCGGGGGGCCCACTGGGTGTCGGCCTCGGTGGCCTCGGCGACCGCCTGGGCGATCCGGTTGGCTATCTCCACCGCCTTCCCGAAGTTCGGGTTGGGGTGGATGTTCGCGGCCTGGCGTTCCAGGGCGGCGGAGAGGTCGTTGGCGTCCTTGGTGGGGTCGATGACGTTCCCGGACGGCTTGCCCTTGGCGCTGCCGCTGACCGTGCCGCCCTCGGGCAGCTTGCCGTCCTTCTCCGTCCCGCCCGGCGGGAAACTCACCGAACCGTCGGCGCCGACCGAGAACTTCTGGGCCTCGGCGTCACTCACCGCCGCGTCCAGCTTCCGCTTCGCCTCGGTGAAGGAGGCGGCGAGCGCGTTGAGGGAGGTCGCGGCGAGTCCGCATTCGACCTGTGTGTAGTGGAAGTTCTGCGCGAGGCCCCGCAACTGCACCAGGGCCTCGTCCACGGCCTTCCCGCTGAGGCCGGCGCGCAGCCGGGCGGTGATCTGGCCTTCGGCGCTGCCGTAGGCGTGGTCGGCCATGGCGCTGACCGACTGGTAGCCGTCGGCGGCCTCTGTGAACTCCGACGGCTTGAGCGCCTTCAAAGTTGCGTAGTCCATGCCCGCCCTCACCGGCCCCCGTCGTTGCCGCCGGTGGCGGGCGTGTCCTTGTACGTATCGGTCATGCGGGCGAAGTCACCGCGCAGGGTCTCGTCGTTGGAGACCTGGCCCTTGCCCGCCGAGATCATCGGGCCCTGCAGCGTCGTGCACTTGCCCACCAGACCGTCGAGGTACGTCTTCCACGACTGGTACAGCTCGCCCTGCGCGGCGGCGCTCTCCACGCCGGTGACGGCGGCGCCCTTCTGGCTGGTCTCGAACCCGGTGAGGGCCTTCCTGATCGCCGTCACCAGCTCGCCGACGTCCTGGCTGCCCTTCTTCCAGACCGCCATGTCGGACTTGAGGTCCTCACCGCCGGACCCGCCGCCACCGCCGTCGGGCGCGGCGCTCGCCAGCCGCATCTGCGCGTCGGATGCGGATCCTTGTTTGAGCCCCGCCCACTCAGCGTCGAAGGACGTCATGCTCACCCGGACCCCCGTAACACTCTGCTATTGCAATGATCGGGTGATCCTAATACCTCGACAGTAGTGCTCGTCCCGAGCTGTGTTGCCGCGGCGTGCCGCCCCGACCCCCACAATGGACCGTAGCGTTCCGTAACATCACGTCCGCTTTCCCCGCGGTGGCGGTCAGGCGGCGCGCCCCTGTTTGAGCGCGGCGAGCCTGGCCTCGATCTCCGAGGACTTCCCGAGGTCCTCCAGGTACTCGAACTGGGCGTCCAGCGAGGAGGCCGCCAGCTCCTGCCTGCCCATCGCCATGGCCTCCTCCCGCCGGACCTTCTCCTCGAACCGGTTCAGGTCGCTCGTCGGGTCCATGACGTCGATGTTCTTCACCGCGTCCATCATCGTGTTCTGCGCCTGAGCGGTCCTGGCCCGGGCCACCAGCTCGTCCCGCTTGGACTGCAGCTCGGCCACCTTGCTCTTCATCGAGTCCAGACCCGACTTGAGCTTGTCGACGACCTCCGTCTGGGCGGCGATCGTCGGCTCCGCCGTCCGCGCCTCCTTCTCCGACTGCATCTGCCGGCCCAGCGCCACCTTCGCGAGGTTGTCGAACCTGTCGGCGTCCGCAGTCGCCCCCGCCGCCCGCAGCTCGTCCCCCTTCCGGCTCGCCGCGAGGGCCTTGACGCCCCACTCGGAGGCCGCCTCCACGTCCTCCTTGTGGTCCGCCTCCAGCAACCGGAGGTTGCCGATCGTCGTCGCGACGGCCTGCTCCGCCTCCGAGATGTTGTTCGTGTAGTCGCGGATCAGCTGGTCCAGCATCTGCTGCGGGTCCTCCGCCTGGTCCAGCAGCGCGTTGATGTTGGCCTTGGCGAGCTGGGTGACGCGGCCGAGGATGGTCTGCTTGCTCATGACTCGTCTCTCCTGGTGGGGGATGGTCCGTCCGTCGCACGTTCAGAAGCGGCCGCCGCCACCCATGCGGCCGCGCGTTCCGCCGCCGCCGAAGGAGCCGGGGCCGCTGCCGCCTCCGCCCCCACCGCCGAAACCGCCGCCGAAC
>NZ_JARAYQ010000460.1:0-3469 GCF_033794505.1 Streptomyces sp. MB09-01
CACCCCGCCCCTCCGGCACGATCGTCCTCACTTCACCACCGGCTCCCCCGTCTCCCACACTGCCCAGGGGAAGAATCCCCCGGGAACTGGTGGGCGAATGGGATGGGGACGGGGTCGGCTCCGCGCGCCTCGACAAGATTGTCTTCAACGCCAACGGCACGGTGGAGCTGCACTACAACAACCGGCAGATCCTCAAAGGCCCCGCAGTCGTCGACGGAACCTCCATGACCCTCTACGTGACGGGCGGGCCGATCTCCTACGCACACTGGTCGATCGAGAAATTCGACGCCGGATACGGCTATACGTTCGAGAATCTCAAGCTGGACGGGGTCAGTTACGTCCGCCAGCTCAGCGGAGGCTGAAGCGGCCGCTGGCAGAGCACACACCGGACCCGATGACCAGGGCGCTCAACCGTCCCGATGGGACTCGGTCGCGCTCCTGTACGCCGTGCCGCTCATCTTGTACGACGGATGGGCGGAGTCGAGTCTCGTCGTGGCCCCCATCGAGGGAACGGGGGCTCAACACAGTGGAGGGATGCACTCATGGGCAAGCACACCGTCGGGCCGGGGTTCGTGGACGAGGAGCTGGTCCAGGACATCGCGCGGGCCGTGGTGGAACGGGCGGTGCCAGGGGAGCTCGCCTTGTTCCGGCGTCAGAGCAAGGCCTACTTCCGGGACCCCGAGGGCGAGCTCAAGGCCGCGCGCAAGAGCCTGCACGCCAAGCCGAAGGACGAAGCGCTGGGGTTCGGCGGCGGTGAGGTGGCCGTCGCCCTGGCCCCCTTCATCCTCGCCGTCGTTCAGGGGGTGGTGATCTCCTTGACCCAGGACCTGGCCACCACCGCCGCCGACCGCAGCCAGGAGGCGATCCGGCGGCGGCTGCGACGCGTGCTCCGGCGCCCGGAGCCGGCCGCCGCGGAGGCGCTTGCGGAAACATCCACGGAGCCGGACACAGCAACGGCCTCCGGAACCGATGCCGCCGCAGCCAGGCCCGCGCCCGACGTCTCGCTCTCCCCCGAGCAACTGGGCCACATCCGTGCCCAGGCGCTCGCGACCGCGCTGGAACTGGGGCTGGACGAGGACCGAGCCGTTCGGCTGGCGGACGCGTTGGGCGACGCGCTGACGCCCTGATCACCTGCGCCGACGAGAAGGGCCGAGAGCCTTGTCCTCGAACGACCGCCGCCCCCCGTCCGAGCCCCTGGATCCGTTCGTGCTGCCGCACGGGGTCAAGTTCCGCTTCGTCCTGCTCGTCACCGCGCTGATCGGGACGTCGGCCTTCATCTACAACCTGCTCTACTACGCCGTGGCACCCGGCGCCGACGACACCTTCACCGACTACCAGAGATGCATCTCGGCCCCGCCGGAGGTGGCCCCCGTCACGGATCCGGGCGCCTATACCCGCGGCGTCCTCTCCTGCACGGCGGCCTTCGAGCGCGAGAAGGCCTGGTGGATCCTGGCCGGCCTGGCACTGATGGCCGTCGCCGCCCTGGCCCTGTACTGGGCCTTCCCACGGCTGCGCACGTGGCGGGAACGGCTGGAGCCCCTCGAACCGGAGGACGACCCGGAGGACGCGGCGCTGGTCGGCGTCCTCGAATCTCTGGTGGCGGAAGCCGGGTTGCGCAGGGCGCCTCGCTTCCTCGTGGCCCGACGCCGCCCGGAGGTGGGGGCGATCACCTTCGGGCGTGTGGGCGACTACCGCGTGCGGTTGAACGGGGCGCTGCTCACCGAGGGCAGGCAGGACCCGGAGCTGCTGCGGACGATCGTGCTGCACGAACTCGGGCACGTGCGGAACAAGGACGTCGACATCACCCACCTGACGGCCGCACTGGCTCTGGCGTTCGTCCCCTTCGGGCTGGTCCCGCTGGCCGTCGCGCTGGCCGGGACGGATGCGCGCGACGTCCTCGGTGTGGGGTGGCGGGCGGTCGTACTCGTCGCCCTGGTCTGTGTCAGTGCCGCGGCGGTGCTGCGAGCGCGCGAGTTCGGCGCCGACGCCCGCGCCGCCGAAGTCAGTGGCGTCCGGACCGGGCTGCTGAGGCGGCTGAACACCCTGGCTGCGCGGGAGCCGCGCCGGCCCGGATGGTTGCGGCCGCTGGGTCTGCACCCCAGTGCGGAGCGGCGCGCCGCCGAACTCGTACGGCCGACGGCGCAGTTCCGGATCGGCTTCGGCGAGTGCTTCGCGGTGGGGCTGGCGGCCACGATCACCGCCGCCGGCCTGCACACGCTGCTCTGGCTCGGCTTCAACCACCTTGCCCCGCGCGACTCCCGCTGGCTCGTTGCCCTGGTGCTCGCACCGGCCGTCGTCACCGTCGTCGGCACCGCGCTGTGGCGCGCGACCATGTCGGCGAGGAGCGGCACGGCGCAGGCCCGGGACGGCCGCCCGCCGACGGTCCTGCCCGCCGTCGGACTCGCTGCCGGATGTGTGGCCGGCCGACTCGTGGCGGCGGAGAACGGAATCCTCCGGTCGGACCGGCTGCCCGCTCCGACCGTCACGGAGGCCGCGTGGTCAGTGGTGCTGTGTCTGCTGGTCGTGCTGCTCTTCCGGTGGATCGTGCAGGGTGCGACGGTCTGGCTCGCCCCCGACGGACGCCCGACGGGCCGGTCGTGGCCCGTGGGAGTGGCGGCGGCGGTGGTCCCGCTCGCGGTCCTGCTGGGCTGGTGGCTGCTGTTGTACGACCTCTCCGACGGGCTCGGAACCGTCAACGCCGAGCAGCGCGCCGGCCACCGGGCGATCGCCGCGGTCGCTCCCGTGGAGGCGTTCTGGCCGTGGGCCGCTCTGGAGCACCCCATGGCCCAGCACTTCTACGGGTGGACTCCCGCCGTCCTGGCCGCGGTCACGCTCTGGGCCCTGCCCCTCGCCGCGCTGTGGCGTCGCCGGGCGGCGGGGCCGTCGTCCCGCTGGGCGCGGTGGGTCGTCGTCACGTCCCTCGCCGGCTCGGCCGGCTTCGCCGTCGCCGTCCTCGGGACCCGGGCCTTCGTGCACCTGGGCGTGGCCGAGGAGCGCCGCCGGCAGGTTGCGTACGTCCTCGCGTTCACCCACTGGAACGTCGCCGCCGCCGTGGTTCTGCAGGGGCTGGTCGCGCTGCTCGTCACAGCGGGGCTGTACCGGGTCCATGGCCGGGTGGCGGTGCTCTTCGGGCTGATGGCGGCTTTCGTCACGGGCTGCCTCGCGACATGCGTCGTCTTCGCCGGGAGCGTGGTGGGCGGCTGCTGGAACGTGTTCTCACTGGTGCCCGGGCCCTGTGTGGTGGACCTCGAACTCGCCTCCGTGCGCGACACCTTGCTACGGGTGGTGGTGGCGGGGACCGCTTGTGGCGTCGCCGGGGCCGGGGCCGCGGCGGTGGCCGGCTCGTGGTGGGCCCCGCGCCGCCCGCCCGGGCCGCCGCCGGCGCCCGTACCGGTCTCCAGGAGGGAGCGGACCGTGCTCGGGCTGGCCACCCTGCTGGCCTTCGCCGTGGTGGCCACGGGACTGGCGG
>NZ_JARAYQ010000461.1:0-3468 GCF_033794505.1 Streptomyces sp. MB09-01
GGCTCGGACTACTTCTTGCGCTTGGGGCGGCGGGCGGCCGGGTTCCCCGTACGGGAGCTGCGGCGGCGGGCGAAGTCGGCCTTGGCGCGCTCGTACTCGGCGCGGCGGAGCTTCTCGCCCGGGGCCTCGCCGAGGCAGCGCAGGAAGTACGCGATGAGGGAGCCGATGAAGCCGATCGCCTTGAGGCCCTTGAGGGCGGCCTCGTCGGAGGACGGGGCGGGGCGGCGGCTGAAGGACTCCCAGGTCTTGGCGAAGGCGATGGAGCTGGCGATCGCGAAGAGGACGACGACGGAGATGCTGAGGAAGGGGCCGACGTTGCCGATCTCCAGGCCCTCGTAGGAGAGGCGCAGCAGTACGGCGGCGGCGACGGCCGTGAGCAGCGAGCCGAGGGCGAGGCCGACGCGGCGCAGGGCGTAGCCGCCGTCGTGGTTCACCCAGGTGGTGCCGAAGAACGGGATCGGCTCGGGCTCGGGGCCGGTCGGGACCGGGGCCTGCGCGGCCGGCTCGGCTGGGGTCTGGTCTCGCTGGTCGTCGCTCACAGCAGCGATTATCCCCTGCCGGGCCGGCCGGGCCGGGTGTGTCTCACGTGTCAGACGGGCCAGGGGCGTGTCAGCAGCGCGTGGCGACGTAGCCGTCGCTGCCCGTCTTGACGTAGGCGTCGGAGACGAACTGGCCGTTGCCGATGCAGTCCCAGATGTCCGTCGTGCCGTACGGGCCGGTGATCGTGTCGCCCGGGCCCTGGCAGCGGATGGAGACGTACGAGTCGTACGGCAGGACCTTGACGATCGAGTAGCTGGTACCCGGACCGCTGCGGACGTTCACCCGGTAGCCGGGCGCGACCGGGAACGTCTGGAAGCCGCCGTCGGCCGATGCCTCGGCTGCGGTGGCCAGTGTGAGCAACGGGGCCACGGCGACGACCGAGCCGCCGAGGCCGAGCATGCGTCGTCTGCTGATCATCGCGTCCTCTCCGCCCGTCGTCAGCCGCACTGGTTGGTGACGTAGCCGTCGCTGCCCGTCTTCACGTAGGCGTCGGAGACGAACCGGCCGTTGCCGATGCAGTCCCAGATGTCCGTCGTGCCGTACGGGCCCGAGACGGTGGTGCCCTCGCACTGGCAGCGGAGCGAGACGGTCGCTCCGAGCGGCAGGACCTCGATGACCGAGTAATTGGTGCCGGGCCCGTTGCGGACGTTCAGCCGGACGCCGGGGGCGACCGGGAACATCGGGTAGCCGGAACCGGCGGCCATGCTCTGGATTTGGCTCGAATCGTTCTCAACCGACATGTGAAATCTCCCCCCATGGGCGTTGCCCTGCGCAACTCGCGCAGGGTAGCAGGACCTTGGAGATGCAAAGGGGGCATCGACTAGGCTCCGGCGGGGGTGGTGAGCGGTGCATTCGCTGCGCGCGGACTACGTGGGCTTTCCGGAGTACGCCGGGCAGTACCGGCTCGAATCGGTGCTCGGTTCCGGAGGGATGGGCGTCGTCCATCTGGCCACGTCCGACTCGGGGCTGAAACTCGCCGTCAAGATCGTGCATCCCGAGCACGCGGTGGATCCGGAGTTCCGGGCCCGGTTCCGCCAGGAGGTCGCCGCGGCCCGGCGGGTGAGCGGCGCCTTCACCGCACCCGTCGTGGATGCCGATCCCGATGCCGAACGGCCTTGGATGGCCACCCTGTTCCTCGACGCACCGACGCTCGCCGAACGGGTACGGGAACAGGTCCTGGGCCCCGTCGAACTGACCCGGCTCGCCGCTGGCCTGGCCGAGGCCCTGCGGGACATCCACCGGGCCGGAGTGGTGCACCGGGACCTGAAGCCCAGCAACGTGCTGATGGCTCCGGACGGCGTGCGGGTCATCGACTTCGGGATCTCACGTCCGGCGGACAGTGATCTGCGGACCGAGACCGGGAAGCTGATCGGTACCCCGCCGTACATGGCGCCCGAGCAGTTCCAGCGACCGCGGGACGTGGGGACGGCCGCGGACGTCTTCGCCCTGGGGGCCGTGCTCGTGCACGCGGCGACGGGGCACGGACCGTTCGACTCGGACAGCCACTACCTGGTGGCGTACCAGGTGGTGCACAGCGAGCCCGATCTGACCGGGCTGCCGCCTCGGCTCGTACCGCTCGTCGCCCGGTGCCTGGCGAAGGACCCGGTGGAGCGGCCCACCGCCGAGGAACTGATCGCCGAGATGCGGGCGATCGCGTACCCGACGGCCGAGGACACCCAGGCCTTCATCCCCCGGCCGCGGCAGCCTTCGGAGTCGGAGCAGGTCACGCACCAGCGGGAGCGGAGCGCCGTCGAGCCCGAGAGGGCCGGACGCCGACCCCGCGCGGCCGTCGGGATCGGGGTCGGGCTGCTGCTCACCGGCGCCGCCGCGGTCGGCGGGTACTGGCAGTTCGGGCCGGACGCCGGACCGCGCGGCCAGATCGCCGCGCAGGCGGATCCGGCGCCGCGGAAGAGCTTCGTCCCCTGGGCGGTCCCCTTGGGCAAACCCGGTACGGGCAGCCGGATCGGGGCCTGCTCCTGGCAGTCGGCGGCGCTCTACTGCGCGGGGCCGGGCCTCGCCGCGGCCCGGCTGGACCCCGCGGACGGCACCACCGTGTGGGCGGTGGAGGCGGCCACCCAGGCGCCGCGGACGACGACCCTCGGCGCGCCGGTCCACGCGGGCGGGCAGGTGCTCGTGGTGGCGCCCGGCAGCGAGACCCTCCAGGCGCTGGACCCGGGCACGGGAACGGAAACCTGGAGGCGGAAGCTGCCCGGCGGCTCCCAGGTGGTGACCGCGGGCGGGCAGGTCCTGCTCGTGGGAACGACCGGCAGCGTCACCGCGCTGGACGCGGCCGGTGGCACTCCGCGCTGGACCCAGCAGGTCGGCGGGGTCGGTGCCGAGTGGTGGGGCGGCACGGACGAGTCCGGGACGCCCGGGCTGTACGTGGCGACGCCCGGGAGCGACGGAAGGTCGACACAGCTCGCCGCCGTGGATCCGGCGAACGGGACGGTCCGCTGGCAGCTCCGGACCGCGGGCCGGCTGCGCCCGGTCGGCGCGGCGCAGGGCGGGCTGTACCTGCTGGACCTCGACGCGTCCTCCCGGACCGGCGCGGTCGTGCGCGCCGACCTGGCGGCGCACAGGGTGCAGCGCGTGCCGCTCACGGCGCCGGTGTACGACGCGGAGGCGACGGTGGGCCAGGACGGCACCGTGTACCTGTTCGGGACCTCGGGCACGCTGGTCGCGGTCGGAACGGCCAAGGAGCAATGGCGGCTGGAGACGGGCGTGGCGGTGGCCTCCCGACCGGTGTTCGCCGACGGCCGGGTTTTCCTGACGGCCCCCGACGGACGCCTCCTGGCCGTCGACGCGGGCAGCGGACGGCCGGCGGGACAGACCAGGCCGCGCATGGCCGACGGCAGCACCAAGTACACCTCCACCCTGCCCGCGCCCGTGGTCGGCGGGGGGCGTGTGTTCGCGGGGGCGCCCGATGGG
>NZ_JARAYQ010000462.1:0-3461 GCF_033794505.1 Streptomyces sp. MB09-01
CCCCTTGACCCTTCACCCCATTCCCGGAGGTGACGTGATGCCGATGCGCAGGGAGTCGTTCCTGGCCCATGTCCAGGAACGCGGCGAGTACGAAACCGCGGAAGAGGCCGATCGTGTGGCCCGTGTCGTCCTGGCCCTGCTGGGCGCACATCTGGTCGGCACCGTGCGGGCCGAGCTCGCCGCCCGGCTCCCCGAGACGTACGCCCTGATCCTCCTGAACCCGTTGCAGGCCGCGGAGCCGCTCTCACCGGAGCGGTTCGTCCGCGCGACTGCGGCCTGGATCGAGGGCGCCACGGAGAAGACGGCGCTGTGGGACATCGGCGCGGTCCTGTCCACCGTGGCCGCCGCCGCGGGCGACGTCCTTGTGCGTGAGGTTCTGCTCCAGCTCCCGCCCGGCTACGACCTCCTCTTCGGCCACCCCCAGCCCACCTGACCCTCAAGCCCAGCCGCCCACCGGCCACAGGCCGGGTCCTTCGCAGAGAAAGGCAACCGCAGCCATGTACGACCAGCCTCGACCGAACCCGGCCCGTCACGCCATGACGTTCGACCAGATGCTGGAACGCGTGCGCCACGAAGGCGCCTACCCCACCCGCGAACGCGCCGCAGAAGCCGTCCACCACATCCTCGCCGCCCTGGGACGCCAACTCACCGGGGACGAACGCGCCGACCTCGCCCAGAGCCTGCCCGTCGAAGCCGCCCTCACCCTGACCGCCCAGATCCCCGACACCGAACGCCTCACCGGCTGGGACTTCGTCAAAGACCTCGCTGCCCGTACCGGCGCCACCCCGGCCGCCACCCGCTGGGACACCGGCGCCGTACTCGCCGTCGTCACCCGCCTCGCCGGACCCGAGCTCCTCGCCCGGATCCTGCGCCGGCTCCCCGGCGGCTTCGCCCTCCTCTTCGGCCAGGCAGAACTGCGCCAGCCCCAGCTGTGGGCCGCGGCCGTCTGAGCGCTTGGCACAGACCCCGGATGCACCGCGGGGCCGGTCCGGCAGTGCGGCCCCGGCCTCCGCTTGAAGCACCCGGGCCCGCGATGCTGTGATCGGACCCACGATTTTGGGCCTGTCTGATTGGGATTCCGCTTGTGTGGGCACACGCCCGCGCAAGCCATTGGTTCAGGGGAGGAACGGTTTCATGTCTCACGTCGCCACAGCCACCATTCCCGCCCAGGGGACCGCCCCGGACGATTTCACCCGCGCCGAACCCGCAGCCGTCACCGGGCAGCTCGCGGGGCCCCTGCCGCAGATCGACAGCGCCCGCGAGGTGGCGCCGGCGGACGCGCGGGAGCTTTCGCGTCTGTTCCTGGTGCGGCTCAGGGAGCTGGAAGAAGGGACTCGCGAGTATCAGTACGCGCGCAACACCTTGATCGAGATGAACATCTCCCTCGTCCGCTTCGCGGCCCGCCGGTTCGCCGCCCGCATCAGCGCCGGCATCGAGCTCGACGACGTCATCCAGGTCGGCACGATCGGCCTGATCAAGGCCATCGACCGTTTCGATCCCGAGCGCGAGGTCGAGTTCTCCACCCTCGCCCTCCCCTACATCACCGGTGAGATCAAGCGGTACTTCCGCGACACCACCTGGGCCGTGCACGTCCCCCGCCGCCTGCAGGAACTCCGCGTCGAACTCGCCAAGTCCCAGGAGACGCTCACCGAGGTTCTCGGGCGCGCACCGAGGGTCAAGGAGATCGCCGAGCACCTCGAACTCGCCGAGGAAGACGTCATCGAGGGACTGGTGGCCGCCAACGGGTACAGCAGCGCCTCCATCGACTCGGCCACCGGCGCCACGGAGCGCACGGCCGCGCGCCGCGAGGGCCGGCCGCTGAGCGACACGGTCGGTGACGTCGACCCGGCCATGGTCCTCTTCGAGGACTTCCACACCCTCGCACCCCTCCTGCGCGAACTCGACGAACGCGACCGCAAGATTCTCCGGATGCGCTTCGCCCAGGAGATGACCCAGTCCGAGATCGGTGCCGAGCTCGGCATCTCGCAGATGCAGGTGTCCCGCCTGCTCACCCGTATCCTGACCCACCTGCGCAGCGGCATGCTTACCGCCTAGGCAGGCCGTGTACCGCAGCCGCCATCGGCACGTACGAGACAGATCCCGATCGCCGCCGGACGGGGCTTGAACCACCCCCGGTCCCGCCCGGTACCCGCACAAACCGCTCCGCCACGTGGCGGGCCTGCGAGGCACAGCACGACCGGCTCGGCTGCGACTTCGACGACGTCTTCCCCATCGACGCCAAGCGCTTCGTCTTCCTCGGGGACGTGTGCGGCAAGGGCCCCCAGGCTGCCGCGATCACCTCGCTCACCTGCTACACCCTGCGCGCCGCGTCCGGCCCGAGCCCGCCGCCTGACCTACGCCGCCGTCAGTACGCGGACGCGCGGCCGGGCCGGGACCGCAGGAGCGGGCCCGGCCCGGCCGCGAGACGATCAGTGCTTGAAGACGTCCTTGACCTTCTCCTTGGCCTCGCGGGCGTCGCCCTTGGCCTGCTCCGCGCGGCCCTCGGCGGTCAGCCGCTCGTTGCCCGTCAGGCGGCCAGCGGTCTCCTTGAGCCTGCCCTTGGCCTGCTCGCCCTTCGCCTCGGCCTTCTGCTCACCAGACACAGCTGATCACTCCCTCTTCCGTGGAAACGCCTTACGCAACCCCGTACGGCCGCTGAACGCCCTCGTAAACAGGGCCGTCCTGGCCGGGCTCATGAGGGCTTCGGCAGGGCCCGGCGGCTACCGGGGGAGAAGGGCGCGGACGGTCTTGCCGCCTTCGGGCCTGGGCGTGACGACGGTGGCGAGGGAGAGGTCGTTGACCATGTGCCAGCCGAATCCACCCGTCCCGTCGACGAGGTCGGGGGTCCGCATCCGCGGCATCCGCGGGTCGGGATCCTCGACAGCGACCTCGATGCAGTTGGGGTGCGCGGTCAGGCGGAGGGTGTAGGCGCCACCACCATGGCGCAGGGCGTTCGTCACCAGCTCGGAGACGACCAGGACGACCGTGTCGGCCTGCTCCCGACCGATGGCTGGCTGCCCGAGGGCTTCGAGGAACGCCCGGGCGGCCTGGCGCGCCTCGACGATGGCGGCCAGAGAACGAAGGGCTGTGCGCTCGGCGCTCGCTGTGGTCATCGCGCGCTCCGGTCTGTTGTCGTTATCCGCCCTGCCTGACCCGGTCGATGTGCCCCCGCCGCAGCCGTTCAACCCGACGGCACCCGATTACCTTAGAGACGCATACATGGAAATCTGTGTCGGCCAGATTAGACATTGGGTGGTGGTGTGGTTATGGTTTCTCTCGTAGCCCAGGGAGACTGCAGGGCCCGGCAGAGACGAACTGCCGGGCAGCAGTACCCGCAGTACGCAGTACCCGTAGTTGCAGTTCGCAGGACGGTTCGGTGGTGGAGTTCCGAAGCCAGGGTTGTTGCAGGACGGCGACGGGGCTGACGACCGGACCGGGTGGCCCGCAGTGATCAGGGGCCG
>NZ_JARAYQ010000463.1:0-3438 GCF_033794505.1 Streptomyces sp. MB09-01
GATGCCGTCCATGTGGGGTGAGTGGAAGGCGTGGCTGACGTTGAGTTGTGAGGTGCGTCGGCCGTTGTTGCGCCAGGTGGTGGCGAGTTGGTGGGCTGCTTTGTGGTCGCCGGTGATGACGGTGGATTGGGGTCCGTTGATGGCGGCGATGTCGAGGTGGCCGTGGTGGGTGGGGAGGGTGTTGAGGATTTCGGTTTCGGTGGCTTCGATGGCGATCATGGCGCCGCCGGTGGGGGCGGACTGCATCAGACGGCCGCGGGCGGCGACGAGGAGGGCCGCGTCGCCCAGGGTGAGGACGCCGGAGACGTGAGCGGCGGTGAGTTCGCCCAGGGAGTGGCCGAGCAGGTAGTCGGGGGTGAGCCCGTGGTGTTCGAGGGTGCGGTAGAGGGCGACTTCCGTGGCGAAGAGCGCTGCCTGCGTCCACATGGTCTGGTGGAGCGGTGAGGTGGTGGGGTCCTCGTCGGAGAAGAGCAGGGACGTGAGGGGGACGTTCTGCTGGAGGTGCTCGTCGAGGTGCGCGCAGGCCTCGTCGAGGGCGCGGGCGTAGACGGGATGGGTCTCGTAGAGCTCGCGGCCCATGCCGGGACGCTGACTGCCCTGACCCGTGAACAGGAACGCGGTCTTGCCGCCGCCACGACCCGCCGGTGGACCGGCGATCAGCTCCGGCGCTTCCTCACCGGCGGCCAGCGCGGCGAGCGCCCGCAGAATGCCCTCCCGGTCCTCCGCGACGACGGCCGCGGAGTGCGCCAGCAGCGCGGGCACATCGGCCAGCGACCGGCCGATGTCGGGCAGTGAGACCTGCGGCAGATCGGCCGGATCCGGCTGCTCCGTGCGGGTGGAGACGAAGGACAGCAGCCGGTCCGCCTGGGCCCGCAGAGCCGCCTCGGTGTGGCCCGACAGCAGCCAGGGCGCCATCGGCAGGGGGGCCGGGGCCGCGGTGACGGGCTTCGGCTCGGCGGCAGGGGCCTGTTCGAGGACGACGTGGGCGTTGGTGCCGCTGATCCCGAAGGAGGAGACACCGGCCCGGCGCGGCCGGTCGGTCTCCGGCCACGGGGTCGCCTCGGTGAGGAGGGACACCGCTCCCGTGCTCCAGTCCACGTGCGAGGTCGGCCGGTCCACGTGCAGGGTGCGCGGCAGCACGCCGTGGCGCATGGCCATGACCATCTTGATGACGCCGCCGACGCCGGCGGCGGCCTGGGAGTGGCCGATGTTGGACTTGAGCGAGCCGAGGTGCAGTGGACGCTCCGCGTCCCGGTCCTGGCCGTAGGTGGCGAGGATGGCCTGTGCCTCGATGGGGTCGCCGAGGGTGGTCCCGGTGCCGTGGGCCTCGACGGCGTCGACGTCCGCCGACGACAGCCCGGAGGCCGCCAGGGCCTCGCGGATCACCCGCTCCTGCGAAGGGCCGTTGGGCGCGGTGAGTCCGTTGCTGGCACCGTCCTGGTTGACGGCGGATCCGCGGACGACGGCGAGGACCTCGTGGCCGTTGCGGCGGGCGTCGGAGAGCCGCTCCAGGAGCAGGACGCCGACGCCCTCGCTCCAGGCGGTGCCGTCCGCCGCGTCCGCGAAGGACTTGCAGCGGCCGTCCGTCGCCAGCCCGCGCTGGCGGCTGAACTCCACGAACAGATCGGGCACCGCCATCACGGTCACGCCGCCCGCGAGGGCGAGGGTGCACTCGCCCTGGCGCAGGGCCTGCGAGGCCAGGTGCAGGGCGACGAGGGAGGAGGAGCAGGCCGTGTCGACCGTGATGGCCGGGCCCTGGAGGCCCAGCGTGTACGAGACCCGGCCGGAGGCCACGCTGAGCGTGTTGCCGGTCGTACGGTAGGCCTCCACGGCCTCCGGCGCGTTGCGCAGGTGGGAGGCGTACTCGCTGTACATGGCGCCGCTGAAGACCCCGGTACGGGTGCCGCGCAGGGTCGCCGGGGCGATGCCCGCGTTCTCCACCGCCTCCCAGCTGGCCTCCAGCAGCAGACGCTGCTGCGGGTCCATGGCCGCGGCCTCGCGCGGGCTGATCCCGAAGAACTCGGCGTCGAACCGGTCGGCGTCGTAGAGGAACCCGCCGTTGCGGGCGTACGAGTGGCCCGCACGGTCCGGGTCACCGTCGAAGAGCCGGTCCAGGGCCCAGCCGCGGTTGGTGGGGAAGGGGCCGATGGCATCGGTGCCGTCGGCGACGAGCCGCCACAGGTCCTCGGGGGAGCGGGTCTCGCCCGGGTAGCGGCAGGCCATGCCGACGATCACGATCGGGTCCTCGTGATCCGAGGCGCTGCGCACCGCGATCGGCCGGCCGGGACGGACCACCTCGGTCTCGCCGGCCAGCTTGGACAGCTCGCCCGTCAGGAACTCGGCGAGCGCGGCCGGGGTGGGGTGGTCGAAGACGGCCGTGGCCGGCAGCGTGACGTCGGTGACCGCCACGACCCGGCGGCGCAGCTCCAGGCCGCTCAGCGAGTCCATGCCCAGGGTCTTGAACGCCGTGTCCTCGTCGACGGCGTCGGGGCCCGCGAGACCGAGCACGGCGGCGACGGTGGTCCGCACGAGCTCGCCGACGGTACGTCGGCGGTCGGCGGCGGGGAGCGCGGCGGTGCGCTCGGCCCAGGAGGAACCGCCCGTGCCGGACGCGGCGGCGGCCATGGCGCGCCGGCGCGGGGTACGGACCAGCGTGCGCAGCAGGGCGGGTGCGGACCGGTCCGGGGAGCGCAGGGTCGGCAGGTCCAGGTCCGCCGCGGCGAGCAGCGGCTCCGGCGAGACGAGGGCCGCGTCGAAGATCTCCATCCCGCGCTCGGCCGAGATCGGCAGCACGCCCTTGCCCGCCCACCGCTTGACGTCCAGCTCGCTGAGCCCGCTGGTCATCGCACTGACCGTGTCCCAGAGTCCCCAGGCGAGGCTGGTGGCGGGGAGGTTGTGGTGGTGGCGGTGGTGGGCGAGGGCGTCGAGGTAGGTGTTGGCGGCGGCGTAGTTGGCTTGGCCGGGGTTTCCGATGAGTCCGGCGATGGAGGAGAAGAGGATGAAGTGGGTGAGGGGGAGGTGTTGGGTGAGTTCGTGGAGGTTCCAGGCTGCGTCGGTTTTGGGGTGGAGGACTTGGGTGACGTGGTGGGGGGTGAGGTTGTTGAGGGTGGCGTCGTTGAGGGTGCCGGCGGCGTGGATGACGGCGGTGAGGGGGTGCTGGGTGGGGATGGTTTCGAGGAGTTGGGCGAGTGCATCCCGGTTGGTGGTGTCGCAGGCGGTGATGGTGATGTGGGCGCCGGCTGTGGTGAGTTCGTCGTGGAGTTGGGTCGCGCCGGGGGCGTTGGGGCCGGTGCGGCTGGTGAGGAGGAGGTGTTTGGCGCCGTGGTGGGTGACGAGGTGGCGGGCGAGGATGTGGCCGAGTCCGCCGGTGCCGCCGGTGATGAGGATGGTGCCTTCGGGGTCGAGGGGTTCGGGGGTGTTCTCGGTGTTGGTGGGGGT
>NZ_JARAYQ010000464.1:0-3392 GCF_033794505.1 Streptomyces sp. MB09-01
GGGGTTGGGGATGTGTTTAAGGGAAAGGTCGGTCAGGGGTCGGACGTGGGGGACACGGCCGGACACGGTCTGTTGCCCAGGATCCTGCCGCCCGGTCCTCGGCCCGTCCTTGAGAGCGCGTCGAGCGGACCTGGCCGGTTCCCCCACCTCCGCTCCAAGGAGCGCACCCCCGGGCGGGCACCGTCAGCGGATACGGAAATTGGCCATCATGCCCATCGCCGAGTGGTCCAGCAGGTGGCAGTGGTAGACGTACGTCCCCTTGAACGTGTCGAACGTGGCGTGCAGCTTCACGCTCTCCCCGGGGAACAGCCGCACCGTGTCCTTCAGCCCGGCCTCGCCCGGCGCCACCGGCACCCCGTTGCGCTCCAGCACCCGGAACTGGACCAGGTGCATGTGGAAGTTGTGCGGGACGATCTTGTTGGTGTTGGTGACCGTCCAGATCTCCGAACTGCCGTGGGCGATGGTCTGGTCGATGCGCTGGTAGTCCCAGACCTGCCCGTCCATGAACCCCTGCGGCTCCTGGCGGCCGTCCTCGTCCATGCTCAAGACGATGTTGCGCTGGACCGTGGCCTTCGCCATCGCCGGCAGGGTGCGCAGCGTCTCGGGCACCCGGCTCGCATCCGAGGCCGTCCGCACGACGTCGAAGCGCAGCACCTTGCCCACCTGGTCGGGTGTCCCCGGTCCCAGGGTGTTCTCCAGCACGATCTTCGTCCCGACCCGGTAGCGGGAGAAGTCGATGACCACGTCCGCCCGCTCCGCCGGGGACAGCCCGATGCTGTCCGTCGGGAAGGGGTGTTCCAGCAGACCGCCGTCCGTACCGATCTGGATCATCTGGCCGCCGTCCGACAGACGCAGCTGGAAGAAGCGCATGTTGGAGGAGTTCAGCAGCCGGAAACGGTACTTGCGGGCCGCGACCTCGACGTACGGGCTCGGCCGCCCGTTGGCCAGGATGGTGGTCCGCCCGAACACGTCGTCCATCTGGTAGACCAGCTGGCCGGCCTCGTCGAAGCGGGCGTCACGCAGCGCGATCGGAACCTCGTACTGGCCGGACGGCAGCGGCAGCGACCGCTCGGTCTCGTCCGAGAGCAGATAGGTCGCCGACAGCCCGCGAAAGACGTGCTCCGACTCCATGTGGTGCGCGTGGTCGTGGAACCACAGGCCGGCGCCCGGCTGCTGGTTGGGGTAGGTGTAGGTGCGCGAGGTGTTCGGCGCGAACGTGTCCATCGGGCCGCCGTCGTTCTCCGGTGACACGCTCCCGCCGTGCAGATGGACCGAGACCGGCATGGTGAGCGTGTTGCGGTGCCGGATCACCACCCTGCGCCCGCTGCGGGCCCGCAGCACCGGCCCCGGGAACTGGCCGTCGTAGGTCAACACCTTCGTCTGCACGCCGGGGATGATCTCCCGCGCCACCTCCTTGATGGTGACCGCGTAGGTGTCCTGGCCGCCCAGCGTCGATATCGGCTGGAGCACCGAAGCCATCGGCATCCGCACGCTGAACGGCGGCGGAACGCTGACCGGCCCGCTCCCGGCCGCCCCGGCAGCGGAGGCCTCGGCGGTCCGGGCACGCAGCAGCGGCGTCAGGCCACCACTGGTGAGCAGGCCGGCGCCGGTCGCGGCGACGGCACCGCCGAGCAAGCTGCGTCTGGTGACCATGAAATGTTCCTCCTGGGAAAAGTGCGGTGCGGGCGGACGCCCGAGAGCGGGGCCGAACACGCCGAGAACACCCGGCATCCGGTACACCGGCCCCCCGGGACAGCCGGCGGCCGGGAATACCCCCGCGTGGCTGTCGCGCCGCGAGTGCACCAGAGGCGGCTTGCGCATCACTGGAGCCCAGATGGTGTGCGCGCGTCAGGCGTTGCGCGGGCCTTGCGGGGCCTTGGTAACCCTCCTCTTGCGTACGTACGACCGCGTACGCCCGACTCGTGCCGCCGAACGGGCGGCCGCTGGGGGAGGCTCCCGTGGACCTGCACGACCTGCACGACTTACGCGACTGGCTGCCGCGCGCACTGACGGTGGCGCAGCGGTGGGGAGAGCAGTTCGGCCCGTACCAGACCCACGACGCGCACCGCGTCCACCCCGACGCCTTCACCGAGGCCTTCGACCGCCTCGCCAAGCGGATGGACCACAACTACCCCTTCTTCCACCCGCGCTACGCCGGACAGATGGTCAAACCGCCCCACCCGGCCGCCGTCACCGGCTACCTCACCGCCATGCTCTTCAACCCCAACAACCACGCCGCCGAAGGCGGACCCGCCACCACCGAGATGGAACGCGAAGCGGTCGCCGAACTCGCCGCCATGTTCGGGCTCGACGCACACGTCGGACACCTCACCACCAGCGGCACCATGGCCAACCTGGAGGCCCTCTACGTCGCCCGCCAGCTCCACCCCGGCCGCGGCATCGCCTACAGCGGCGAATGCCACTACACCCACGAGCGGATGTGCCACGTCCTGGGCATGCAGGGCCACCGCATCCCCACCGACCCCCACGGCCGCATCGACCTGCACGCGCTGGAAGCCGCCCTGCGCTCCGGACACATCGGCACCGTCGTCGTCACCACCGGAACCACCGGCCTCGGCGCGGTCGACCCGGTCCACGAAGTCCTCCCGCTGGCCCGCCGCTACGGAGCACGCGTGCACGTCGACGCGGCCTACGGCGGCTTCTACGCCATCCTGGGCCGCGCCGGCACCGCAGACATCGACGCGGCCCCCTGGCAGGCGATCGCCGCATGCGACTCCGTGGTCGTGGACCCGCACAAGCAGGGCCTGCAGCCCTACGGCTGCGGCGCGGTCCTCTTCCCCGACCCGCGCGCCGGCCGCCACTTCGCACACGACTCGCCGTACACCTACTTCACCGACGCGGACCTCCACCTGGGCGAGATCAGCCTGGAGTGCTCACGGGCCGGCGCGGCCGCCGCCGCCCTGTGGCTGACCCTGCAACTGCTGCCGCTCACACCGGACGGCTTCGGACAGATCCTCACCGCGAACCGCCGGGCCGCACTGCACTGGGCCGACCTGCTGACCGCCTCCGACGAACTCGAGCTCTACCAGCGCCCCGACCTCGACATCGTCACCTACTTCCCCACCACCGCCAACACCTCCCTGTCCGCCATCGACGAGGCCTCCGGCCGGCTGCTGCGCGACGGCATGACGGCGCAGGCGGACCCCGTGTTCCTGAGCGTGCTGCGCGCGGACGCCGACGCCTTCGTACGCCGCCACCCGCACGTCAGCCGGGACGCGGACGCGGCCCGGGTGATCCGCAGCGTCCTGATCAAACCGGAATCCGAGCACTACCTGCCCACCCTGCACGCCCGCGTGGAGGAACTGGCCCGGCACGCCCGCACCACACCCTGACCGCCGACCCGCCTCTTTAACAAATTTCCAACCCCACAA
>NZ_JARAYQ010000465.1:0-3372 GCF_033794505.1 Streptomyces sp. MB09-01
ACGCGTAGCCGATCAGTACGCACTCCCACACCGCCGCCACGAGCAGCAGGATCAGCGGGACCATGCCGACGAACTCGATCGCCACCTGGCCCCGGTCCCCTCTCCGGGCGGGCATCCGTCAGCCCTCCCGGACGCGGCGCAGGCGGGAGACCGGGCCGGCCGCGCGGACCGCGACCGCCGCGCCCGGGGTGCCGGGGGCGGGAGCGGTGGCGGTGTCCGGGGCCTGGAGGAGGCCGAGTTCGCCCGCCAGCGTCCACAGGGCCTGCTTCACCGTCGAGCGGTTGTCGAGGTCCTGGACCCGGCCGGCGTCCACCACCGCCTGGAGTTCCTTGAAGGCGGCCGGGACCGGGGTGCGGGTGGCGCGGGTCTTGGTGATCTTCTCGATCAGGGCGGGCTGGATCTCCGTGTGCTTGCTCCAGCGGTTGACGACCATCGCCGTGTCCTCGGCCTTGCGCACCTGGAGGCGTTCCCACATCCGGACCATCCGCTTCGCCGCCCGTACCGCGACCACGTCCGGGGTGGTGACCAGCACCGCCACGTCCGCCATTTCCACGGCGGCGGCGTTCGCGCCGGTCACCTGGGTGCCGCAGTCGATGACGACGAGTTCGTAGCGGCTGCGCAGGGCTCCGACGATGTGCCGGGCTGCCCGGTCGTCGACCTCCTCGCCCCGCTCACCGTCGGCCGGGGCCAGCAGCAGCGCCAGGCCCGTGCGGTCGTCGTACACCGCGTCCTGGAGGACCCGCGGCGAGATGTCCTGGATGCCGGCGAGGTCGGCGATGGAGCGGCGGAACTGCACGTCGAGGTACGAGCCCACGTCGCCCGCCTGGAGGTCCATGTCGACCAGTGCGGTACGCCGTCCCGAGGCGGCCGCGGCGAGCGCGAACTGCACGGCGGTGAAGGTGGTGCCCACGCCGCCCTTGGCTCCGGTGACCGTGACCACGCGGCCGCCCGGTCCCGTGAAGACGTCGGCGGCGGCGCCCTTGCCCAGGTGGCGGCGTACGCCCACGGACCACTGGGCGGCGGCCTGGACGCGGGCGGCGAGTTCCTCGTAGGAGAGCGGGAGGCCGATCAGGCCGCGCGCCCCCGAGTCCATCGCGGCGGAGAAGAGCGCCGGTCCGGCGTCGGAGGAGACCAGGACGACGCCCACCGCCGGGAAGCGCAGGGCGACCTCGCGGATCAGTTCCAGTGCGGGCACCGGCCCGATGCGCTCGTGGACGAGGACGACCTCGGGCAGTTCGTCGATGGAGTCGACGGCCAGCCGGGAGAGGGTGTCCAGCAGCGAGGTGGAGTCCGGGACGGGCGCGGCCGGCTCCGCGGACGGGAGCTGACTGAGGAGGGTGGAGATGGCACGCGCGGCGTCCGGGTCGCCGACCGCGGGGAGGATTCGGGTGGTCATCCGTGATGCCTCACTTGTCCCCGTCGAGGGTGTACGTACGGTCGCCCGGGGCGGGTGCCGAGTCGGTGCCGGGGGCCACCAGCGCCAGGCGGACGTGTTCCGCGAAGGACTCGGCGTACGCGACGCGCTGGGTGTCCTTGGTGGTCAGGGCGAAGGTGATCGGGACCGCCTCGGCGGGGCCCTTGCGGTCGGTGTCCTTGGTGTCGAGGGCGGTGAGCCGGCCGACGCCCAGGACCCGGGCGTTGGCGACGATGATCACCGACCGCGAGGGGTCGGTGTCCTTGGCGCCCTTGAAGGTGGCGATGATGTTGACCTTGGCGCCCGAGGTGATCTTGCCGGCCACGCCCGTCGCCGCGTCGATCATGATGGCGATCTCCTGCTCGCCGGGCTGGAGCTGTGGCCGGTCGACGAACATGTCCGCCTGGAGCAGCGAGCCCTTCTTCAGGGTGGTGAGCGCGATCTTGTCCTTGAGCGCGCCGAGGTCGGTGACGGCGGTGTCGGACAGCCAGCGCTTGGGGATCCTGACCTCCTCGAACTGCCCGGCCGCAAGCGGGCTGTACGGCGCTATGTCGCCCTTGGCGCGGTAGGCGACGACCTCGGCCCCGACCTTGGAGTTGACGTCGCCGATCACCACGAGGACTCCGGCGAAGGCCCCCAAGGCACACAGGACCGACAGGAGCAGCAGGATGACGCCGCGGCGCTGGCGTGAGTTCATCGGTCTTCCTACCTCGCCGTTCTTCGTTCGTTCGCAGGAGTCGGTCGGTCAGGGTCTGGATCGCGCGGTGCTCGCCGGGGGCGGTGGCGCGGCGGGCTCGGCCGTGAGCGGGGCGGCGCAGAAGCCGCAGCGGTCGCCGATGAGTTCGAGGCCGCACCAGCGGCACTGCTCGCGGCGGACCGAGGCGACCAGTTGGTAGAGCACGGACAGGTCGGGGATGCCGGCGGCGAACTCGACGAGCTTCTGGGTTCCCCACCAGCCGGGCGAAGCCGCCGGCAGCGGGTTCTCCATGACGCCCTGCACCTGCCAGGCGGGGGCGAGTTCGGCGGTGACCCAGTCGGAGGTGAGCTGGCCGCGGGCGAAGGTGAGGTGCGTGGCGAACCCGGGACCGGCGGGCACCGCCGCCGACGCCTGTGCCCCGGCGGCCCCGAGCTTGGCCAGGTGCGGGGTCGGGTGGGCGAGCACGGCGAACTGCGCGCTCGGCGACCAGGACCGGGCGTGCGCTCCCAGCCCGACCGGGACGCGGACCCGGTCGAGCTTGGCGACCGAGCCCAGCAGGGCGCCCGCGTAGACGTAGTGGGACAGCAGCCGGGCCGCGGAGGCGATGATTCCGGGGCTGAAGTCGCAGACGCTGAGCTGGCGCAGCTGACGGACCAGCAGGGCGGTGCCCAGCGGCGGCAGATCGATGCCGAGGAGCGCGATCCGGTCGGTTTCCAGGATGGCCCGCACGGTGTGCAGCCGCTGGACGGTGGCGCGCGGGAGCCAGGGCGGTACGAGGGCCACGAGGTGGCCGTGCCGCTCCAGCAGGGCGCCGGTCTCGGCGAGCGCACCCTCCAGGTCGAGCTGCTCGGGCGGGTGCAGCACGGCGGCCCCGGGTGTGTGCCGGTCAGGGGCCGGAAGTACCAGATCGGCGCTGGTGACAGCGATGGCGGTCGGCACGCGAATTCCCCCGTTCACCCCGTGCGCCACATACGTCCCTACGCCCGACGCACGCTCGCCGCGTACGCGCGCACACTGCGCGACCGCAAACGATCGACGCTCTTCCCCCTTGCCTCAGCACCATATCCGCGTCACCCCTGGCAGGGCAGGTGCTTGCCGATTCCCGTGCCGTGAGCACGTGTCACAGCTGATCGGAAACCCGGACAACAGGGATCGCGCGGTCGGCCATTTCAAGCCACATAGCAAAGAGTCTTGACACGGAGATTGGTCTGGACCAACTTGGCTCCGGGGTACCCCATTCGCCCCCACGTTCCCCTTCCTC
>NZ_JARAYQ010000466.1:0-3343 GCF_033794505.1 Streptomyces sp. MB09-01
GGGCGGCGACGTACGGCTGGGGCGCGCGGTGCTCGCCGGGACCGCCGAGGGTCCGGCCGTCCAGGCCGATCCACACCCGGACCTCGGTCCCGCCGAGCACCGAGCGCCCCAGCCGTACGTCGCCGCCCGTCGACTCCGCGACGCGGCGCACGATGTCCAGGCCCAGGCCGGTCGATCCGTCGCGGTCGCCGTCGTTGCCGCGGCGCAGGGCGGCCTCCGGGTCGGCGATGCCGGGGCCCGCGTCCGAGACGAGCACGATGACGGCGTCCCCGGCGTCGTGCACGTCCACCGAGAAGGGGGTGCCCTCGGGGGTGTGCCGGAAGACGTTGCCGAGCATGGCGTCGAGGGCGGCGGCGAGCTCGGGCCGGGCCACGGGGATCCGAACCGTACGGTCCACCCCCGCGAGCCGCACCTCGCGGCCCTCGTCCTCCGCGAGCGCCGACCAGAAGTCCATCCGGTCGCGGATCACCTCGGAGGCGTCGCAGCCCGCGCCCGCGCCCGCCCCGGCCAGGCCGGTGGCCGGGCGCTGCTCCCGCGCCGTACGGATGATCGTGTCGACCTCGCGCTCCAGCTGCTCCACCGCGGCCCGGGTCTGTTCTGCGGCCGGGCCGTCCCCGAGCGAGGCCGTGTTGAGCCGCAGCACCGTGAGCGGCGTCCGCAGGCGGTGCGAGAGGTCGGCGGCCAGCTCCCGCTCATTGGCGAGGAGTTCCACCACCTGGTCCGCCATCGCGTTGAACGCGACGGCCGCCGAGCGGAGTTCCGTCGGCCCCACCTCCGGCACCCGCGCCCCGAGCCGGCCCTCGCCCAACTGGTGCGCGGCGTCCGCGAGCCGCTCGGCGGGCCGTACGAGCCGGGCGCCGAGCCGGTCGGCGACGGCCACCGAGCCCACGATCAGCGCCAGCCCGACGCCCGCGAGCACCACCCAGGCGGTCGCGACGCCGTTGCTGACCTCGCTCTCCGGTACGAAGATCTCCACCACCGCGATGTCCCCGGAGCCGAGCGCGGTCGGCTGGAGCAGCGCCGAACCGCCGCCGGCCACCGAGGCCGTCGTGGCCCGCCCGATCCGCCGGGTCTCGGCGACGGCGTGCGCGCCCGCCCGGCCCTGGCCGATCTCCACCGGGGCGCTGTCGCCGATGGCGGGCACGTGGACGGCCATCCGCCGGGCCGCGCCCATCTGCGTGGACTCCATCGCCTTCTGCAGCTGGACGGGGTCGGTGGTGATGGACAGGGTCGGCCCGATGGTGGCGGCCTGCCGCTCGGCGTTGGAGAAGGCCCGGTCGCTGGCCATCTCCTGGACGACGAGCCCGAGGGGTACGGCGAAGGCCACGACCACCATGGCCGTGACCGCGAGGCACACCTTGACCAGGGCCCATCTCATCGGGACATCACTGCGGCGGCTCCAGCTTGACGCCGACACCCCGCAGCGTGTGCAAGTACCGCGGGCGGGCGGCCGTTTCGCCGAGCTTGCGGCGCAGCCAGGACAGGTGGACGTCGATGGTCTGGTCGTCCCCGTACGACTGCTGCCAGACCTCCGCGAGCAGTTCGCGGCGGGCCACGACCACTCCGGGCCGCCCGGCGAGGAAGGCCAGCAGGTCGAACTCCCGCCGGGTGAGGTCCAGTACGGTCCCGTCGAGCTCGGCCTGGCGGCGCAGCGGGTCGATGGCGAGCCCGCCGACGCGCAGCACGCGCGAGGGGGGTTCGGCTCCGGCAGCGGCGCGGGAGCGGCGCAGGACGGCGGCCATGCGGGCGGAGAGGTGCTCCACGGAGAAGGGTTTGGTGAGGTAGTCGTCGGCGCCGTCGTTGAGCAGCCGGACGATCTCCGCCTCGTCGTCGCGCGCGGTCGCGATGATCACGGGTACGTCGGTGATGCCGCGCAGCATCTTGAGCGCTTCGGACCCGTCCAGGTCGGGCAGCCCGAGGTCGAGGATGACCACGTCGAAGCGGTGGTGCGCGACCTCGCGCAGGGCCTCGAGGGCCGTGCCGACGCTCCGCACGGTGTGCGAGGCCTCGGTCAGGTGCCGGATGAGGGCGGAACGTACGAACTGGTCGTCCTCGACCACGAGCACACTTGCCATGGCCCGCACGGTAGTCCATTCGAGGGACCCAGCGGGGTGTCGGGCTTCTCTTGTGACGGGTGGTGCAGTATGTGCCCTGATGCGACGAGGACTTCTTCATGCCATGGCTTGGACGCTGGCGACCGGGGCGGCGGTGACGCTGTCGTGGTGGGGCGTGCACAGCGTCATGTCGGGGACGGCCTACGATCCGCCGCTCGCGGTGCCGCTCGCCACCCAGCCGCTGTCCTCCTCGACGCCGCGCGCGCAGCCGTCGGACGCCCCGGCGGAGTCCGGGTCCGCGTCCCCGTCGCCCTCCGCGTCGCCGAGCCCGGCCGCGCCGTCGTCCGCCGGGGCCTCCCCCGGCAAGCCGTCCCAGAAGCCCGCGGCCACTCCCTCCCCCTACGGGCAGGGGGAGGGGCAGGATCCGGGCAAGGTGAAGGCCTATCCGGTCTCCGGCGGCCGGGTCGTCTTCTCGCTGGGCGCGTCCTCCGCCGAGCTGGTCTCGGCGACGCCGGCGGCCGGCTGGCGGATGCAGGTGTGGAAGCAGGACTTCTGGATCCGGGTCACCTTCACCCGGGACGGCCGCGAGGTGTCGGTGTTCTGCACCTGGCACGACCACCCGCCGCTGGTGGAGATCGTCGACCCCTGAGCCCGGCCGTCCCGGACGGGAAGCCTCAGGCCGGGACCGTGCCCACCAGCACGAACTCGTTGTACGGGAAGACCTTGCCCATCGGCCGGGGGAAGGGGAAGGAGTAGGTCCGCAGGACCGCGATCCCGGCCCGGCCGGCGTGGCTGCGCAGCTGCTCGAAGTCGACCCAGCGGATGTGCGTGGCGTCGGACCGGTAGCCGACCTCCTGCGGGGTGATCATGACGACCGAACCGCCCGGCTTGACCAGCGGAAGGTACTGCTCCAGCAGCGAGGCCGCGGTCTCCTCGTCGACGTGCTCCAGCACGTGCGCGACCAGCAGGCTGTCGAAGGATCCGGGACCGCAGTCCGGGGCGGCGGCCAGCCCGTCGGGGGTGTAGGCGTTCAGTCCGCGCTCGCGGCAGGTCTGCACCGAGTGCGGGTTGTGGTCGACGCCGACGCTGTCCGGGCCGCAGTTGAGCAGGTTGCGCCCCAGCCCGCAGCCTATGTCCAGGACCCGGCCCAGGTTCAGCCGCTGCAGGTTCCAGCGGTACGGAGCCTGCGTGGGCAGCAGCCGCTTGATTCCGGACTGCTCCAGGCGGGCCAGCCGCTGGGTGTAATCGGAACCGGCGGTGCTTGGGGTGCCGGGGGTGGGGGCACCGGG
>NZ_JARAYQ010000467.1:0-3339 GCF_033794505.1 Streptomyces sp. MB09-01
GCAGCACCCGGTCCAGCCCGCGCGCGGTGGGCAGTCCCCGCTCCAGATCGCGCTCGGCCTGCGCCAGTGCACCGGGGCCCGGCTCGCCGGCACGCCGTGGCGGCTCAACTCCGAAGTGCCCGGACAGGAATTGCGGACCCGGTGGCAGCCGGGCCCCGGTGCACTGGCGCAGGCCGAGCGCGATCTGGAGCGGGGACTGCTCACCGCGCGCGGGCTGGACCGGGTGCTGCGGGTCGCCTGGACCGTGGCCGACCTGCGGGGGCGGGACCGGCCCGACGCGCTGGACGTGGCCGTGGCGCTGGAGTTGCGGACCGGGATCGCCCGCGGGGCCATCCCCGTGACGGGAGGCGGGACATGACCGGCGCAGCGGAAGGGGAACTGCTGGCGCGGGCGGCACTGACACGGGTGCTCGAGCCCGGGGACGAGCACGGCGGCCGCTGGCTGCGGGAGATCGGTGCGGTGGGGCTGATGGGGTTGCTGACCGGCCCCGAGGCGGGATCGGAGGCTCCGGCGGGGGTGGGGCCGGAGCGGCTCGCCGGGTACCGCAGACGGGCGGCGCTGGCCGATCCGCAGCGCGACCTCGAACGGGCCGCCGCATCGGGAGGGCGGTTCGTGTTCCCGGGATCGGCGGAGTGGCCGACCCAGCTCGACGACCTCGGCGACGCCCGCCCCGTCGGGCTGTGGCTGCGGGGCCGGCCGAACCTGCGGACCTGGGCGCTGCGTTCGGTGTCCTTGGTCGGGGCCCGGGCCTGCACCCCGTACGGTGCGCACATGGCCCAGACCCTGGCCGCCGGGCTCGCCGAGCGGGGCTGGGTCGTGGTCTCCGGCGCCGCGTTCGGGATCGACGGCGCCGCCCACCGCGGGGCCCTCGCCCCGGGCGGTGCGACCGCGGCGGTGCTGGCCTGCGGGGTGGACGTCGCCTATCCCCGCGGACACTCCGGGCTGCTCGACCGGATCGCCGGCCAGGGGCTGATCCTCGGCGAGCTGCCGCCCGGCAGCCATCCGACCCCCAGCAGGTTCGTCCTGCGCAACCGGGTCATCGCGGCCCTCACCCGGGGCACGGTCGTCGTGGAGGCCGCCCACCGCAGCGGGTCCCTCGTCACCGCCCGGCGGGCCCAGCAGCTCGGGCGGATCACGATGGGCGTCCCGGGGGCCGCCACCAGTGCGCTCTCGGCCGGGGTGCACGAGCTGCTGCGCGGCGAGGCCGTGCTCGTCACCGACGCGGCGGAAGTGGTCGAACTGGTGGGCTCCATCGGCGAGCTGGCTCCCGAGCGGCGCGGCCCGGTGCTCGCCAGGGACCTACTGGACCGGGACACGGCCCGGGTGCTCGAAGCGCTGCCGGCCGGACGCCCGGCCGACGTGGCGGAGCTGGCACTTGCCTGCGGCACCGGCGCCGATGAAGTCATCGGCAGACTGTACGAACTTCACTCTCTGGGGTTCGTCGAACGGCAGGGCGACGGCTGGCAGTTGAGCCGACAAACGGCTGGAGGGGACATACAAACCCGGTCCACCCGGCGAGGCGGTCGTTGACCTGGGGAGTTCCGGTGGAAGAGTGAAACCGATGAGAGACGCGGTCTTCCCGGTGGCAGCTGCCGGGACCGTGCGCGCTGCGCCGGTCCCGGACGGCCCGTGCGAGTCGGAGCGCCCCTGCGCCCCCGCGCCATCCCGTACTCTTCGCGCACCGCGACACTTCCGTCACGCTACGCTCCCAAGGAATCCGGCTCCGGCAAAGGCGAAGCATGCCCCAAAACACCTCAGGGTCCGACCGCGCTGCGGTGCCCCCCGCTGCCCGCGGCAGCGTGCGGTCCACCGCGCCCTCGTCCCTCGAGGTGCTGTGGCGCTCGTACAAGGAATCGGGTGACGAGCGGCTGCGGGAGCAGTTGATCCTGCACTACTCGCCCCTGGTGAAGTACGTCGCCGGCCGCGTCAGCGTGGGCCTGCCGCCCAATGTGGAGCAGGCCGACTTCGTCTCCTCCGGGGTCTTCGGCCTGATCGACGCCATCGAGAAGTTCGACATCGACCGGTCGATCAAGTTCGAGACCTACGCGATCACCCGGATCCGCGGCGCGATGATCGACGAACTGCGGGCGCTGGACTGGATCCCCCGCTCGGTCCGGCAGAAGGCGCGGGCCGTGGAGCGGGCCTACGCCACACTGGAGGCCCAGCTGCGGCGCACCCCGACGGAGAGCGAGGTCGCCGGGGAGATGGGCATCGCGGTGGAGGATCTCCACACCGTCTTCAGCCAGTTGTCCCTGGCGAACGTGGTCGCCCTGGAGGAACTGCTCCACGCCGGCGGGGACGGCGGCGACCGCCTCTCGCTGATGGACACCCTGGAGGACACCGCCGCCGACAACCCGGTGGAGGTGGCGGAGGACCGCGAACTGCGGCGCCTGCTCGCGCGGGCCATCAACACACTGCCCGAGAGGGAGAAGACGGTGGTGACCCTCTACTACTACGAGGGCCTCACCCTCGCCGAGATTGGCAACGTGCTGGGCGTCACCGAGAGCCGGGTCAGTCAGATCCACACCAAGTCCGTCCTGCAACTGCGCGCGAAGTTGGCAGATGTAGGACGGTGAGCTTGCGCCCCCTCCGTAGAGTGGGTGCGTGCCCAGGATTCGAGCGGCCTCCGTGGCCGAGCACCGGTCGATGCAGCGCGGCGCCCTCTTGGACGCCGCGCGTTCCCTGCTGTCCGAAGGCGGGACGGAGGCGCTGACCTTCCCCGCCCTCGCGGAGCGGACCGGCCTCGCCCGGTCCTCCGTGTACGAATACTTCCGCTCCCGTGCGGCCGTCGTCGAAGAGCTGTGCGCGGTGGACTTCCCCGTGTGGGCCGCCGAGATCGAGGCGGCGATGGAGCAGGCGGAGTCGCCGGAGGCGAAGATCGAGGCCTACGTGCGGAGCCAGCTGGGGCTGGTGGGGGACCGGCGGCACCGCGCGGTGGTGGCCATCTCGGCGAGCGAGCTGGACGCAGGGGCGCGGGAGAAGATCCGCGCGGCGCACGGCGGGCTGGTCGCGATGATCGTCGAGGCGCTGGCCGGCCTCGGGCAGCCGGAGCCGCGGCTCGCGGCGATGCTGTTGCAGGGGGTCGTGGATGCGGCCGTGCGACGCATTGAGCTCGGCGCGGCGGAGGATCCCGTCGTCGTGACGGAGGCGGCCGTGGCCATGGCCCTGCGGGGCGTCCGGGGCTGAGGTCCCTGGGGCTCGGCCCCGACCCTCCTTCGGGCTCCGTCCGGGGACCCCCACGTCTCGGACGCCGGCGGGGCTGAATGATCGCCTCGGACGCCGGCGGGGCTCGGAGTTCCTGAAGGGCTGTCGGCCGGCAGCAGGCGGGGTGTCGGGCGG
>NZ_JARAYQ010000468.1:0-3339 GCF_033794505.1 Streptomyces sp. MB09-01
GGCTCCGGGTCCGGGGCGGGCTCCTTGAATTCCAGCTTCGCGGTGAGCGGGTCGCCCGCCTTGTCCTCGTAGCCCGGCGAACCGAGCGCGTCGGCCGCCTCCTTGGTGAGCGTGGTCGCCAGGCCCGTCATCGCCTGGCCGGCGAAGGCCACCTTGGCCAGGGGCACGTCCTGGGTCGTCGTACCGGCCTTGGTGACGTCCGCGGTGAGCTTCTTGGTGCCGGTGTCGACACGGAAGTCCGAGAGCTTGACCTCGAAGCCGTGGCCGGTCGGCGGGGCGGGCGAGGAGAAGGTGACGCTGCCCTTGAAGGCCGCCTTGACCACGGGGCCGCCGGCGGGGTCGTACTGGCCGGTCGGCTCGACGAAGCGCAGCGTCCCGTCCTCGTTCTGCCGGGCGCCGTCCGCCACGGTGATGGTGCCCTTGGCCATGCCGGTCACGTAGGCGCGGTAGCTCGCGAGCACGCCCCAGTCGAGGGAGCCGCCGATGATCTCCCTCGGTGCGGCCGGGGGCCCGCCCGCGGCGGTGGCGGGCAGGGCTAACGCGGTGGAGCCGAGCGCGGCGGCGGTGAGAACGGCGGCCGCGAGGGAGATCGGGCGGCGGATGGACGACATGGCTGGGTACTCCTGGGGACAAGAAAGGGGGAAGGGGGAAGGGGAACTACTCGGCAGCGGCCGTGCGCCGCTTGCGGACCACCACGAAGGCGGCGCCGCCGGCCAGGACCAGTACGCCCACGGCCAGGGCGATGAACAGCCCGGTCCTGGAGGACTGCTCGGCCTTCGCGGCGGGAGCGGGCTCGGCGGCCGGCGATGCGGGCGCGGGCGAGGCCGTGGAGCCCAGGTCGGGCAGCGCCGGCAGCTTCGCGGTGGCGTCGAGTGCGACGGCGAGCGAGACGGGATCCATCTCCGTGCCCGCCTTGTACATGGAGTTGAAGGCCTGCGATCCGCCCTCGGTGAGGACGGCCGGCGCCTCCGTCAGGGTGGCCAGCCCGCCCTCGGTCTTCAGGCCCTTGGCGTCGAACTCCACCAGCGGGACGGCGTTCTTCGTCTCGCCGCCGGTGGTCACGTCCGCGGACAGGACGCCCTTGCCGTTCTCCACCTTGACGCCCACCTTTCCGAGCTTGAGGTCCAGATGGGCACCGGTGAACTGGACGGTGCCGGCGAAGGCCGCGTCAAGAGTGCCTTTCCCGCCGTCGTACGCGCCCTTGCCCTGCGGGAAGCGGAACAGCGCGCCGCCGTCCTGGGCGCCCTCGGCGAGCGTCCACTTGCCTTGGCCGACCGAGCCGGTGACGTACTCGCGGAAGGTGCGGCGCACCCCCCAGTCGACGGCGGCGTCGGCGAAGGCGCCCTGCGCCTGCGGGGCCTGCGTGGTGGCGCCCGGCTGCGGGGTCGCCGACGGCGAGGGCTCCGCGGCCGGGGCGGCCTTGACGTCTGCGGAGAGCGAGACGGGGTCGAGCTGCGTGCCGGCCGCGTAGTAGCCGGCGAAGGCCTGGGCGCCCTGCGCGGTGAGGGTGGCCGGGATGTTCGTGAGGGTCAGGGGGCTGGCGCCGCCCTTCATGTTGATGCCGCCGAGGCCGAGCGTGGCGAAGGGCACCTGGGACTGGTTGCTGACCGCGCCGGTGTCCTTGGCCTTGCTGGAGACGTCCACGTAGAGGGTGCCGCTCGCCCCGCTGATCTTGACGGTCGGGCGGCTGACGGTCATGTCCAACTCGTGGACGCCGTCGGGCTTCTGGTGCCCCTGGAAGGTCACCCCGCCCGAGTAGGAGGCCTCGAAGGTTCCGGAGTCCGGGTCGTAGGAGCCGGCCGCCGAGTGGAAGCGGAACAGACTGCCGCCGACCGTGGCGGCCCCGCTCTTCAGCTTGAAACTGCCTTTTGCGACCGGACCGGTGACATAACTCTGGAAAGACGATTTGATACCCCAGTCGAGCCGACCCCCCTGCACGGTGCCCGCGTGGGCGGCGGTTGCCGGGAGCAGGGCCCCCAGCAGGGCCGCCAACAGCGTGACGGCGAACGCGCGGACGGGTCTAGCGGACATGAACGCCCCCTCCTGGGTCTGGCTAAGCAAGGTTAGGCTAACCTAAGCTACTCTTGGCCGGGTTCGTAACCCCCCGGTCCCCGGATCCTCAGTCGGACGATCAGGACGGTGCCTTCGTGCCTACGCCCGCCGCGTCACACCGCATTCCCCGTCTCGCAGTTGCCGTGGCAGCACTGGCACTCGCGCTGACGGGCTGCGGAGGTACGGCCACCACCCCGGGCTCATCCGCCCCCAGCGCAGCCGCCGTCCCGGACCGGTTGGAACCACTCGCTCCGGCGCCGCAGCCCGCACTGCCGGTGACGGTGCCCTCGGCCGACGGCGCCCAGGTCACCATCACCTCCGCGGACCGCGTCGTCCCGCTGACCGGCAGCCTCAACGAGATCGTCCACACGCTCGGCCTCGGCCGGCAGGTCGTCGCCCGGGACATCACCGCCACCTTCGAACAGGCCGCCGCCCTGCCGGTGGTGACACGTGGCCACGACGTCTCCGCCGAGAGCGTCCTGTCCCTGCGCCCCACCCTCGTCATGGCGGAGACCACCAGTGGCCCCGCGGAGGCGATCCAGCAGATCCGCGACGCCGGCATCCCCGTCCTCGTCGTCGCCCCGGCCAAGTCCCTGGACGACGTACCGAAGCGCATCGACACGGTCGCGACCGCGCTGGGCGTCAAGGACGCGGGCACCCAGCTGAACCGGCGCACCGCCGACCGGATCACCGCAGCCCGCAAGGACATTCCGACCGCCTCCGGAAAGAAGCCACGGGTGGCCTTCCTCTACCTCCGCGGCACCGCCTCCGTCTACCTGCTGGGCGGCTCGGACTCCGGCGCCGCCTCCCTGCTGGAAGCGGCCGGCGCGGTCGACACCGGCAAGGAGTCCGGCCTCGGCAAGGACTTCACCCCGATCACCAGCGAGGCCCTCGCGGCCGCCGCCCCCGACGCCATCCTGGTCATGTCCAAGGGCCTCGAATCGGTCGGCGGCATCGACGGCCTGGTGAAGATCCCGGGCGTCGCCCAGACCCCGGCCGGCATGGACCGCCGCGTGCTCACGGTCGACGACGGCGTCCTCCTCAACTACGGTCCCCGCACCGACCAGGTGCTGTCCTCCCTGGTGACCCAGCTCTACGGCAAGGCCGCCTGAAGTGCCGCATGACCTCGCCGGCCAGAACCCGACAGCCGCGCAGACGGCAACGCCCGACACGAGCCCGCCCACCACTTCCACCGGGGACGGGTGTGTGCCGGGGCGCTCCCCGCAGGGCGTCGAACGCCATGTGCCCCGGCAAACACCAGCCCCCGGTGAAAACTGTCTTTTAAAC